>NZ_JAMPSW010000032.1:0-4085 GCF_028484855.1 Providencia sp. PROV033
GTTGCCGTCACTCGGCTACTCGGGTCGCATACTTATGTATGCTCCTAGGGATTGGCGCCTTGCTACAATTCGAATAATTTAGAGAATTCAGGTTAATCAGGCTAACAAATAAGAATAAAACCCACTAAAAATGATCTGTTTTTGGTGGGTTTTTTTCATGAATTCAACCGCTAAATGTGCAAGCGAGGTAAGGAGAAGGAATGAATACTGTTCAATGAATCGAGTTGTATTCTTTTAATGACATAGTAAGGATAATTATGTTCCCGATAACGTCAACTCGCCCTGCAATGATACAAGCAGTTGCGACTCCATCGACTTCCGTAGCAGTCAATCACCCAGTTTTGACTGAGCTTAATGCAGTCAAAAACACGCCACAAACTAGCTCGGTTGTGGTAAATCCTAAAGTCTCATTGAATAAGCGCCCTAAATTAAAACTGAATATATCTCTTGTTCCCAAACAGTCTGAATTTGATAAATTGAAAGAAAAAACACAGTTATCGATAAATGAAAAAAACATTGAATATGACACTCAAGATAGAGGACAACGGTATCCGAATATTGGGAGTGCGAAACACACGCAAATATCAATACGGAGCGCTGATAAATCTATTGTGAGCCTTTCTGCTAATCGGCTACAAGTGGGGAGTGAAAATTTAGCCATTCGCTGCCAGTACCCCCAAGATAATGCTCAAGCCATTGAAAACCATTTATCTATGCTTATGGCAAACAAGACGCCGATATTAGTTGTTTTAGCATCAAAAAATGAGATCCACGGTTCTGTTTTTCAAAAAGATAAGCTGCCACCTTACTTTATGAGTAATCAAAAATATGGCGCCATTGAAGTTACCACTAGGCGAGAAAAAAAAGACTATAAAGTAGTACCTAAACAAATCAATGTAGGAGAAAAATCATTGGAGTTTAGCCAATATAAAATGGATATTTTTAATGGCTATAAAAAGCATTCAATCCCTGTGCTCCATGTGACTAATTGGGATGATGGGGGAACGGTGACAACGGAGGAGTTAGTTAAATTAAACCAGCTCATTAGAATCATCAATAAAGGTCGCTTATTTGAACTCTATAAAAATCAAGGAGTAGAAATAGAAGGAGAAAATAAACCGCTTCCCGTTATTCATTGTAAAGCGGGCATTGGCCGAACAGGGGTATTAGCGGCATGCATGCAGTGGAGAAAGGCAGGAAATAAACTATCGATGGAAAATATCGTATTAGCGTTACGGGAAACAGGAAATCCGAATATGGTCCAGAATGAAGCGCAATATCGGCAATTACAAGAATTCACAAATGTGCCATTATCCCCAACAAAAACAATCGGTAAGTGGGCTTATTGATTGAGTAACAAAAGGTAAGCTGAGTGGGGCTCAGCTTACCTTTATCAAGGATGTAGTGGAAACTACTCTTGAATTGTGATTTGTTCGCTTCCCATGGAAACAATTTTTCCTGCGACAATTTTGCAGCGTTTACGCGTTTCAACAACGCCATCAACTTGCACTAAGCCATCAGCAATCATTGCTTTTGCCATTGCGCCACTTTCAGCCCAACCTTCAATTTTTAATAGGTCGCATAGCTCAATGTGGGGATGACCATCAAGATGAAAAATATCCATTGTGACTCCAAATTACATTAAATATCGTGGTACTCTTCGCACGCCTGTAACGTGTTTTGGATCAGAGTTGCCACGGTCATAGGTCCAACACCGCCCGGTACTGGAGTGATCCATGCAGCGCGTTTTGACGCCTCATCAAAATCAACATCACCGGTCACCTTGCCATTTTCTAAGCGGTTAATACCCACATCAATAACAATAGCGCCTGATTTGATCCACTCACCCGGAATAAAATTAGGTTTACCGACGGCGACAACGAGCAAATCTGCATTGCGGACATGCTGTTCGAGATCTTTAGTGAAGCGGTGGGTAACGGTGGTGGTACAGCCTGCTAATAATAATTCAAGGCTCATTGGACGACCAACAATATTTGATGCGCCAATGATAACGGCATTTAAACCGTAAGTATTAATATCATAACGCTCAAGTAGGGTCACAATCCCTCTTGGTGTGCATGGGCGTAAGCGAGGCGCTCGTTGACATAAACGACCTACGTTATATGGATGGAAGCCGTCTACGTCTTTGTCAGGGTGAATTCGCTCAATCACTTTAACGTTATCAATACCCGCTGGGAGTGGTAATTGAACTAAAATACCATCAATGTCAGTGTCTTGGTTTAAGTCATCGATAAGTTTGAGAAGCTCGGCTTCAGTGGTCGTGTCTGGTAAATCATAAGAGCGAGATAGAAAGCCAACTTCTTCGCAGGCACGTCGTTTGCTGCCAACGTAAATTTGAGACGCAGGGTTAGCGCCTACTAGAATCACGGCAAGACCCGGTGCTCGTTTACCATTGGCAATACGAGTTTGTACTTTTTGAGCAACTTCCTGTCTAATTGCTTGCGCAATCGTTTTCCCATCAATAATTTTTGCTAACATCTGTAACTTAATCCATATATGAGACGCGGGGGATGGCTCTATTTTGTCAGAACTTGTTCGTAATGTCAGGTCTATCTGTTATATAAAGTAACCATATCGTTATTTTAGTAGTGAAAACCCATTGACTCGGCGCTCAGCAACCGTATAATTCAACGCCATCAGCCAGATAGGCTGTCTGCGCACATAATGCGCCCTTAGCTCAGTTGGATAGAGCAACGGCCTTCTAAGCCGTAGGTCACAGGTTCGAATCCTGTAGGGCGTACCATTTCGAAGTCAATGGACATCAACCGATGTCTTTTTTTATGCCTGAAATTCAGTGAATTAGCTGATTTTAACCCTTCTGCGTTCAACTGATGTCTACCTATATCAACCCACATCAAGTAATATTTGTTGGTATATGCGTTGGTACATACAGGTTCAATGAATTTTTATACCAACACAAACTCATGGGAGTTCCTATATGGCGCTAACAGATGTGAAGGTAAGAACGGCAAAGCCTGCCGATAAAGGATACAAACTCACTGACGGTGAAGGGATGCACCTTTACGTGCATTCTAATGGTTCTAAATACTGGCGGTTACAATATCGATTCGACGGAAAACAAAAAACATTAGCACTTGGTGTCTACCCTGAAATTTCTTTAGCGGATGCAAGACAGCGTAGAGATGAAGCAAAACGTCAAATAGCTAACAACATTGATCCTTCAGAACAGAAAAAGCTTGAAAAGATAGAACGCAAATCGGCGGTTAATAATACATTTCAAGCAGTAACCCTTGAGTGGCACGAATATAAAAAGCCAAACTGGTCTAAAGGTTATGCAGAAGATCTGATGGAGTCATTTGAAAATGACATTTTTCCTGATCTAGGTAAAAGGCCAATTGCTGAAATTAAGCCACTAGAAGTACTCAGTACGTTGCGTAAACTAGAAAAAAGGGGAGTGCTAGACAAGTTACGTAAGATCCGTCAAGCATGCAACCAAGTCTTCAGATATGCGATTGTAACGGGCAAAGCGGAATACAACCCTGCCTCTGAACTTGCTAGCGCATTAACACCTCCTAAAGCACAACACTATCCACATTTGCTTGCTAACGAATTACCTGAATTTCTTAATGCATTAAATCATTATTCAGGTAGCCCAATTACTCGGCTAGCAACTAAAATCCTGATGTTAACAGGTGTGAGAACTATTGAGCTACGTTTAGCAGAATGGGGTGAGTTTGATTTCGAACGCTGTATTTGGGAGATCCCCAAAGAAAGAATGAAAATGCGCCGCCCACATCTAGTTCCATTATCGACTCAAGTCATCACGGCATTACGTGAAGTTCAAGCTATTACAGGACGCTATAAGTTGGTATTCCCCGGTAGAAATGACATTACCAAGCCAATGAGCGAAGCGAGTGTTAATCAGGTCCTTAAACGTATTGGTTATCATGGAAAAGCGACTGGACATGGTTTTAGGCACACAATGAGTACTATCTTGCATGAGAAGGGATTCAATACTGCATGGATTGAGCTTCAACTCGCTCATGTTGATAAGAATACCATCCGTGGTACGTATAACCATGCTCAGTACCTTGAAAACAGAA
>NZ_JAMPSW010000033.1:0-38559 GCF_028484855.1 Providencia sp. PROV033
CAAAAAAGGGAGTGCATAATGCACTCCCTTCTATCATATCGTGTTTCGCTAAAATCACTTAGGTAATAATGTGGAGTTTTTTATAAAACAACCACTACCTACAACAGCTTAACCCAATAGACTTATTTATCTTGTTCACACTATTTATCTTGTTCACACAAGGGATCAATAAACACAACGCCCATATCCCAAGGCTGTTCAATCCAAGTGTTTTGAGGGATATCAACAACATAGTCATCAACTAATGGACGACCAGCTGGTTTTGCAAAGATAGTGACAAAGTGTGCTTTTGGATACATATCGCGGATCGCTTTCGCTGTACCGCCAGTGTCCACTAAATCGTCAATCACGATAAAGCCTTCGCCATCGCCTTCAGCACGTTTAATCACGTTGAGTTCACGCTGATTATCGTGGTCGTAGCTAGAGATACAAACGGTATCAACATGACGAATACCCAGCTCACGCGCTAACAGTGCAGCAGGAACTAGACCACCGCGACTAACGGCAATAATACCAGTCCATTGTTTTGCTGGTAATAAACGTTGTGCGAGTTTACGGGCATGTATTTGCAACATATCCCACGTTACGACATATTTTTCGCTCATAAAATTCGGGTCCCGAAGGTGAGTAAAACAGAAATGTGTCTTGCGGAAAAAAGGTTGCGCGAGATTATAGTGATTTGGCGCAGGAAAAACCAGCGAAACCATCCCACTAAATGAATAATTCTTATTAACGCTCTCCATTATTCGATGTAAAGTGTTATGCTGAATCAATACATAAAACCGCTTAAAACTTGAGTTATTACACTTAAGTACAATCTTAAATTAAGTGGTGAACGCCGTCAGTCGATTGTTTTGGGTGTGAGCCAATCTCTAGCTTGAAATATGACGGGAAGATTACGATAAAAGTACCAAGGAGAAGAACGTGTCACAATTATCAACGCTAAAACCACAACCACTGTGGGATATTTTCGCAAAAATCTGCTCCATTCCGCATCCATCAAAACACGAAGAAGCTTTAGCCGCTCACATCATGGAATGGTCTAAAGGAAAAGGTTTTCACGTTGAACGCGACCAAGTTGGTAATATTTTAATCCGTAAACCAGCAACTGCGGGTTATGAAAACCGCAAACCTGTCGTACTGCAAGCTCACTTAGATATGGTGCCGCAAAAAAATAACGACACAGAGCACGATTTCACGAAAGACCCTATCCGTCCTTATATTAATGGTGAGTGGGTAACCGCGGAAGGCACAACATTAGGTGCAGATAACGGTATTGGTATGGCATCTGCATTAGCGGTATTAGCGGATGAAAGTGTTGAGCACGGTCCATTAGAAGTCTTGCTGACTATGACCGAAGAAACAGGTATGGATGGCGCTTTCGGCTTACAACCAAACTGGTTACAAGCAGATATTCTGATCAACACAGACTCAGAAGAAGAAGGCGAAATTTACATGGGTTGTGCTGGTGGTATTGATTTCACCGCGACCTTTGATTTAACTCGCGAAGCATTACCGCAAGGTTATAAAACCTTTATTATGACACTGAAAGGTCTAAAAGGTGGTCACTCTGGTGGTGACATACACTTAGGTTTAGGTAATGCAAACAAATTATTAGCTCGTTTCTTAGCGGGTCATGCTGAAGATTTAGGCTTAAAACTGTTGGAATTCACAGGCGGTACCCTGCGTAATGCAATTCCACGCGAAGGTCATGCAACCATTGCAGTACCTGCCGACAAAGTTGCAGAACTCACTGCATTAAGAGCACGCTATGAAGGCATTCTGAAAAATGAACTCGCGGCTGTTGAACCTAATTTAGTCTTACTGTTAGATGAAACGTCAAGTGACCTAAAAGCGCTGACAGATGATTGCCAACAACGTTTAGTTTTCTTCCTGAACGCGGCACCAAGCGGCGTAATCCGTATGAGCGATGTCGTGAAAGGCGTTGTTGAGACTTCATTGAATGAAGGCGTTGTCAACATGACAGAAGACAAAGCCGAAGTGATCTTCTTAATCCGCTCACTAATCGACTCTGGTAAAAACTACGTTGTGAACATGCTGACTTCACTGACTAAACTGGCGAAAGCTCAATACCGTGCTGAAGGTGGATATCCAGGTTGGCAGCCAGATGCAGACTCACCAGTCATGCATATTGTTAGCGACACTTACCAAAAACTGTTTGGTAAAATTCCAAATATCATGGTTATCCATGCGGGTCTTGAATGCGGTCTGTTCAAAAAACCTTACCCATTAATGGACATGGTATCAATTGGACCAACGATTCGCGGTGCTCACTCACCAGATGAACGCGTTCATATCGAAAGCGTAGGTCAATACTGGACATTATTAACCGCTATCTTGAAAGCGATTCCAGTTAAAAACTAATTCAACATTGGATTATCAATGTTATAAATATCAGGGTCATAAGCTACGGTTTATGACCCTATGTTTTTACTCTATAAAAATAATGAAAGCTGCCTTTCAATTTGTGGATTTTGCAACGTCACATGTAACCCAACCAATCTGACACCGCGCCCTGCCCTACGATTTTCCCAAGCCTGTTTTGCTAGCTGAATTAAGTCCTGTTTATTTATCGTCGGATAGACATGTTCTTGTGTAGTTTGTTGGAAATCATCAAATTTTAGCTTCACGCCTTGGCGAGCAATACGTAAATCCGGCTTTACTTTCTCTAAACGAAAATGCAGTTCATCGTACAGCGTATCAAGTAACGGCAAGCAATCCTCCCATTGATGAATATCTTTCGCTAGCGTACGCTCAACCCCGACTGACTTACGTAAACGCTCAGGATTCACCGCTCGTTCATCAATACCATGGCAACGCTCCCACAGCGCCTGACCAAATTTCCCCATGCTTTTTATCAGTGCCAACATGTCATATTTCTGCACATCTGAACAGGTCAACAACCCCATATCTGCGAGCTTTTGCGCCGTCACCTTACCGACACCAGGAATTTTTTTTAATGGAAGAGAGGCAACAAATGTGGGCAGTTCTTGCGGAGTGATCACAAACTGCCCATTGGGTTTATTCATATCAGACGCAATTTTTGCGAGAAATTTAATCGGTGCAATACCCGCAGAAGCCGTTAACTGTAACTCATCGAAAATTTGCTGGCGGATAGCCTCTGCAATTAATGTGGCTGAACCATGAAGTTGCTGGCAATCCGTAACATCTAAGTAAGCTTCATCCAGAGAGAGCGGCTCAATAAGATCCGTATAGCGAGCGAATATTTGCCGAATATGGTTAGACACATCCTTATAGACAGCCATACGACCGGGGACCACCTTAAGGTGAGGACAAAGCTTTAATGCCAGAGCTGTCGACATCGCACTGTGCACCCCATAACGCCTCGCTTCATAATTCGCGGTGCTCAACACACCACGTCTGTCCGCACTACCTCCGACTGCAAGAGGAACATTACGTAAACTCGGGTCGTCACGCATTTCTATCGCTGCAAAAAAGCAATCCATATCAATATGAATAATTTTACGCATGATAGACGCTCCAACCAATGATTACTGAATAAATATACAGTTGTTTTATTAGCCACGCAACTTATTCATCTGATTGAAACGTATTTCTGAGACACTGTAAAAGCACGAAAAAACGGAAAGTTACTCCTAATTCATAGGCAAACTACTTACAACACAGCCTGAAAATATTAAAACAACCATTCAATTAACTTCATGTTAGTGCATTGAATTTACTATCATTATGGATTATACAAATGCAAATTATATCAACATCAGTCCTCAAAAAGTCTGTCGCGATAGGCTTACTACTTTTGGCTAGTCAATCCGCTTTCTCCTTCACACCACATATTGTTGCACACCGTGCAGGTACGTCTGATGCACCAGAAAACACCCTTTATGCCATTGAACAAGCTAAAAACAATAAGGTTGATGCGATTTGGCTCACTGTGCAGCTCAGTAAAGACAACCAATTAGTCCTTTACCGCCCGAGTGACTTAGACGCGTTAACCGATAAAAGTGGATTCATTTCAGGTTACACCGCAAATCAGTTAAACCAAATCAATGCGGCTTACAAATTTAATCAGACACACAATCAACAATTGCCTGCGACACAGACCACCATCGTGACGCTAGAAGAGGTGTTAAAAAAATACCCTGATACCGTTTTTTATATCGATTTAAAATCGCCTGATGCAGATCCGAATAATCAAGCTCTCGCTATTCTGGCATTACTAAACAAAACCAATGCATTTAGCCAAGTTCGCTTTTATTCCACCAATGATGCATTTTTGAAAGCCCTGAAACCACTTTCAACTAAATTACAGTTATTTGAAAGCCGCGATGAAACACGCACTATGCTGGCAAATAGTGTCATGGACCACAAATGTTCTATTGAGAATGACAAATCTACCACGCGCTGGTACGGCTTTGAATTACGTCGCAAAGTTGAAGTTGTTGAGAAATACACGCTTGGGGAAGCTCGCTCCCCTGCCACCTTATCGTGGGATAAAGAAGCCATCGACTGTTTTAGAAAAAATGGCAACGCCTATATCATCGTGTTTGGTGTCAATAATCAAGATGACTACCAATTTGCTAAAGAAATTGGCGTGGATGCAGTGATGGTCGATTCACCAAAAGCCTTCAAAAAATAACATTAAAACTATTAAGCTACTTTTATTCAATAGCCTCTCATTTAATTTAAGTAGCTTATCTTTATTATAAATGTCCCTCATATTTCATTTCTTTTCATTAATACATGATATTAAATATTAATTACATTTCAATACGATACTGCCAAACTCATTTTGAGGAAAATTTGAATCCTCAACATCTAGCTACAATGTCATACCAAATAAAAACATGAGCAAGAGGTAATATGTCTATTTCAAAAGGCACGATATCAATTGAAAACAAATGGAATGAAACTATCAAGAAAGTTGAAATAATTTATAAAAGTAACGAGAGTGAATATGATAATGCCTTTGTCACATACAATTTATCTAATAATAAAACTCTCAATGATATATTTAATATCTCGTATTCCTCGACAGGGAAAAGTGAATGGATTGGAAACATAACGACGAGTGACGGTATAAAATGGAGTAGCGGCGATTTCCTAACGTGTAATGCAAATAAAGCTGAATATAGTCATATCATGATCAGCTTCGATGGGAATAAAAAAGAAATGCACGTTTCTTATCCTAGATTTAATTCATGCGCAAAAAAAATGAACCCAATTTAATTTCAATTAAAAATAAAAAACCTTAGCCATCAATCAATGACTAAGGTTTGTATTTATTACAGTTTAAAATCACAAAATGCGGTTTTTCTCTAACATTTTTTTGCGGGCTTCTTCACGCGCCATGCGCTTTTTACGTGCATCACATGGTTCGGGACAGTCACACACTTTTTCTACCCCGATACTACTCAAACCGCCACAGCTACCTTGGATACTTTTACGCTTGATGATATACCCAAGAGACATACCTAAAAATGCCAACAAAAATAAAGCAAAGGCTGCAAGAAAAACATTCAACATTTCGTTTTCCTCCTTTTACTGTTTTTTCTGTAAAAATGGTTCGAATGCTTTAGTGTAACGCTCTTCGAAACCTTTATCTGTCTTAATAATCATAAAAACAGGCACATTCATTTTTTCTGCTAAGGCTAAACCTGCTTCTGGTCCCATCACATTTAACCCTGTCGATAAACCATCCGCTGTCATACAGTCTTCGGCTAATACTGTGATTGAAACTAAATTATGGGAAATAGGCTTACCTGTTTTTGGATCGATGGTATGAGAAAAATGCACGCCATTTTGTTCAAAATAGTTACGATAATCCCCCGAAGTGGCAATCGATAAATCACCAGGTTCAATGATCTCTTGTGCCGTTTGGCTCACACCGTCAGTTGCCGGTTTTTCAATCGCAATACGCCACGGTGCATCTTTTCCATTTTTCCCTTTGGTACGGACTTCACCACCAATATCAACCATATAGTCATTGATATTGATGGACTCCAAATATTCAGCAACCACATCAACGCCATACCCTTTAGCGATAGAGGATAAATCAACATACAGTTCAGGGATTGTCTTAATTAAGTTATTACCTTGAACAGAGAGTTTATCGATACCGATCCATGCACGGCGCTTTTCTAACTCTTCGTCAGTAGGTGCTTTAGTCACTCGACCTTCAGGCCCAAAGCCCCACAAATTAACCAGCGGTCCGACTGTGACGTCTAAACTACCATCAGTAAGCTTGTTTATTTCAATTGCCTTGCTGACGACCTTTGCTGTCGCCGCTGACACTGGGAATGGTTCATTCACCTCATTGGATTGATTAAAACGACTTAATTCAGAACCAGGGCGATAGGTTGACATTTGGTCGTTGACCTCTTCCAAGCGTTTGTCAATTTCAGCTTGAATAGCTTCTGAAGAAGGCTCTGATGAGTCTGTCACGAACTTAACAGAATAATAGGTTCCCATGGTTTGCCCCTGAAGGTTCTTTTGTTCAGGTCCACCACATGCGGCAAGAAGGAGCGTCGCTGCGAATAGCAGCACTGGAGTCAATACTTTTCTGTTTAGCATAAAAATTTCTCAGCGTTAATTGTAAGCGCCCACTAGAGAAAGAGTAGGTGCTGAGACGTCTAACAAACTCAACATTCACAAATCTAGAGAATACTCACGTTTAAAATAGGAGCGCCTATTCGGCGCTCCCTAGTTTACAACCAAAAAGAGGAAAAAAATCCTTTTTTCCTCTTTTTAGTCAATAAGCGCCCAGTATTTTGGGCGCTTAACCGATAATTTAAAGCAACTAATCAGCCACCAAAATCATCCAGCAAGATATTTTCGTCCTCAACACCAAGGTCTTTTAACATCTTGATGACTGCAGCGTTCATCACTGGAGGTCCACACATGTAGAACTCACAATCTTCTGGTGCAGGATGATCTTTGAGGTAGTTTTCATACAAGACATTATGAATAAATCCTGTGTAACCGTCCCAATTATCTTCTGGCAAAGCGTCAGAAAGTGCAACATTCCATGTAAAGTTGTCATGTTCCGCAGCTAATTGATCAAAATCCTCTGTATAGAACATTTCACGTTTCGAACGTGCACCATACCAGAAACTGATCTTACGCTTAGTATCTAAACGACGTAATTGGTCAAAAATGTGGGAGCGCATAGGCGCCATACCCGCACCACCGCCGATAAAGATCATCTCAGCATCCGTTTCTTTCGCAAAGAACTCACCAAATGGTCCAGAGATAGTGACTTTATCACCTGGTTTCAATGACCAGATGTAAGATGACATAATACCTGGCGGCACATCTGGATTACGCGGAGGTGGCGTTGCAATACGCACGTTCAGCATAATAATACCGCGCTCTTCTGGATAGTTTGCCATTGAGTAAGCACGTACAGTTTGCTCTTTGACATCAGAAACATAGCGGAACAGATTAAATTTATCCCAATCTTCACGATACTCTTCAGGAACATCGAAGTCTGAGTACTTCACAACATGAGGCGGACATTCAATTTGAATATAGCCGCCAGCACGGAAGGGAACCACTTCATCGTTTGGAATTTTTAACTTCAGCTCTTTAATGAAAGTTGCTTTGTTATCATTAGAAATAACTTCACATTCCCATTTTTTCACGCCGAAAATTTCTTCTGGCAATTCAATTTTCAGATCTTGTTTTACGTTAACCTGACACGCTAAACGGCAACCTTCTTTCGCTTCACGCTTGTTGATATGAGATAACTCAGTTGGCAGAATGTCTCCACCACCCTCTTTGATTTTCACGCGACACTGACCACATGAACCACCGCCGCCACAGGCAGAAGAAACAAAGATACCTTGGTTAGCTAACATACCTAACAGCTTGTCACCTGCTGGAGCATCGAAACTCTTATCAGGATCACCGTTAACTTCAATTTTAATGTTCCCTGTATTGACTAACTTGGACTTTGCAAACAGGATTAAACCTGTCAGCGCCAAGACAATCAGGGTGAACATAACTACGCCTAGAATAATAATATCCATGAATTCTTCTCGCCTTTATAGCTGCACACCGGAGAAGGACATAAAGCCCAATGCCATCAAACCGGTCGTAACAAAGGTGATGCCTAACCCTTTTAGACCCGCAGGAATGTCTGAATACTTCATTTTTTCACGAATCGCTGCCATTAAGACAATCGCTAACATCCAACCAATACCAGAACCAAAGCCATACACGATAGATTCAGTAAAGTTGTAGTCACGCTGAGCCATGAAAGAAACACCACCAAAAATTGCGCAGTTTACGGTGATCAACGGCAAGAAGATCCCTAACGCGTTATACAATGATGGGAAGTAACGATCTAAAATCATTTCCAGAATTTGAACCAATGCCGCGATGACACCGATAAAGGTAATGAAGTTCAGGAAGGATAGGTCCACGCCTTCAACTAACGCACCGTCACGTAAAACCAAGTTGTACACTAAGTTATTCGCTGGAACGGAGATACCAAGTACCACCGTTACTGCAATACCCAGCCCAAAGGCAGTTTTTACGTTCTTCGATACTGCAAGGAATGTACACATCCCTAAGAAGAAAGCTAACGCCATGTTTTCGATGAAAATGGCTTTTACAAACAAGCTAATATAATGTTCCATGCTCTTAATCCTTCTCTATCTGAGCTGGTTTCAGAGTCCGTAGACCCCAAATCAGCATACCGATGATAAAGAATGCACTTGGCGCTAACAGGAATAAGCCATTTGGCATGTACCAACCACCATTTTGCAGTGATTCAAATACTGTGATACCAAACAGTTTTCCGGAACCAAAGAGCTCGCGAAGGAAGCCAACCAGAACCAGAATCACACCGTAACCAAGACCGTTACCGATACCATCCATAAAACTTTCGATTGGCGGCGCTTTCATTGCATACGCTTCAGCACGCCCCATCACGATACAGTTGGTGATAATCAAGCCAACAAATACCGAAAGTTGTTTCGAAATTTCATAGGCATAGGCACGTAAAATTTGGTCAACCACAATCACTAATGAAGCGATAATGGCCATTTGAACAATAATACGAACACTGCTCGGTATATAATTTCTAATTAATGAGATAAAAAAGTTAGAGAATGCGGTAACTAACGTTACTGCAATAGTCATAACCAGTGCAGTTTCCAGTTTTGTGGTAACCGCTAATGCAGAGCACACACCCAAAACCTGTAATGCAATCGGGTTATTATCAAACAAAGGTCCAAGTAGGACGCGTTTTACTTCTTTTGAATCAGCCATTATTCAGCGCTCCTTCACGAACTTTTTTCAGGAACGGACCAAAACCGTTATCACCCAACCAAAAATCAAACATATGTTGGATACCGTTTGACGTCAGCGTTGCACCTGAAAGACCATCGATACCATATGGGCTATCGGTGGCACCACCACGCACGATCTTGATTGCAGGTACACCCTGCTCATTGAACAGTTTTTTACCTGGCCACTGTGCTTTCCATTGAGGGTTGTCAACTTCACCACCCAGACCCGGTGTTTCACCATGTGCATAGTAAGTAATACCACGCGAGGTTACGCCATCAATATCCACCGCAATAAAGGCATACATCACCGACCATAAACCAGAGCCGTAAACTGGCAGAATCACTTGAGTGACTTTCCCTTGTTCATCTTTAACCAGATAAATTTCGGCACTATTGGCACGACGACGAATCTTGGCAATATCTTCTGCGGGTGAAAGTGCGATGCTGCTCTCTTCGCTACGCAGCTCGCTATTTAAATCATAACGACTGACGCTGTCAGATAACTCATTCGTTTTGAAGTTCAATAGCTTCGGTTCAATACGTTCGCCATACACTTTTTGAATTTCTTCTGCGCTCATTTTTGGTTGCAGCAGGCCCGCAACACTCAAAATATTACGCTGAGTATCTAGCATTATTTGTTCTTGCTGCTGAGGTTTCAGACCAACCGCAGCACCGGCAACAACGACGGAACACACTAAGCAGAGAATGAAAACGACGAGAAATGTTCTGCCGACGCCATCTTTATTTACTGGTTTATCATTAGCCACGGGCTTTTCTCCGTTTAATATTTGCTTGAACGACCATATAGTCAAACAGAGGAGCAAACAGGTTGGCGAACAGGATTGCAAGCATCATCCCTTCAGGATATGCAGGGTTAACAACCCGAACAAGTACGCACATTACGCCGATCAAAATCCCATAAGCCCACTTACCTTTATCAGTAAAGGAGGCAGAAACCGGGTCTGTCGCCATAAAGATCATACCGAAGGCAAAGCCACCTAAGACCATATGCCACCACCATGGCATTGCAAACAGTGGATTGGTGTCTGAACCGATAAAGTTAAACAGGTAGGACATCGCAATCATACCCAGCATCACACCTGCCACGATGCGCCAAGAGGCGATACGGAAGAAGATGATAAATGCACCACCAATGAAGATCATCAAGGTAGAAACTTCACCAATTGAACCAGGCATATTCCCTAAGAAAGCTTGCATCCAAGTGATTGGCTCGCCAGTCACTGTGTTCACCAGTGAACTCGCACCACCAGTCGCCCATTGGGACAGAGGCGTTGCACCAGAAAAACCATCCGCAGCAGTCCAGACTAAATCACCTGAAATTTGTGCAGGATAAGCAAAGAAGAGGAATGCACGACCCGCTAGTGCAGGGTTAAGGAAGTTACGACCTGTACCACCGAAAATCTCTTTTGCGACAACCACACCGAAGGTGATACCGAGCGCCGCTTGCCATAATGGAATGGTAGGCGGAACAATCAGCGCAAATAAGATTGATGAAATGAAGAAGCCTTCGTTGATTTCATGACCACGGATCATGGCAAACAACACTTCCCAGAAACCACCAACCAAAAAGACCACTAAGTAAATTGGTAGGAAGTAAACAGCCCCTAGCAGCATTTTGCTGCCCCAGCCAGCATCAGGTGTTAACGATGCACCTAATAACTGCGCAAGAGAATAATGCCAATCACTCGCTAAAACCTGCTGTAGTTCAGCGCCACTGTACAAATGATGCAGCGCGGGAATCGCTTGGTTACCGACGTTATACATACCCCAGAACATCGCTGGGAAAACCGCAAGCCAGACTAAAATCATCATGCGCTTGAGGTCGATAGTATCGCGTACGTGTGAGCGACCTTTTGTTACTGTGCCCGGCGTATAGAAGACTGTTACAACCGCTTCATACAATGGATAGAATTTTGCTAATTTTCCACCGGGTTCAAATTGGTGCTCATATTTTTCAAATAAATTTTTCAGACCCATGGAATTACCCTTCTAGCTCAATCTTGGTCAGAACATCACGCAGTACTGGACCATATTCATACTTAGCTGGACACACATAGGTGCACAGACCCAAGTCTTCTTCATCGAGTTCCAGACAACCCAGTTCCTGAGACGTATCGGTATCACCCGCAAGTAAATCACGCAGTAAGTGAGTGATCATAATGTCGAGTGGCATCACGCGTTCATAGTTACCAATTGGCACCATTGAACGCTCACCGCCGTTCATCGTCGTCGTGAAATTAAAGCGTTTGTTCTTCAGAAAATGTCCGATGGTGGTACGCGTAATCGTGAATTTATTCACACCAGGCATAATCCATCCAAATAACTCTTTATCGCGACCTTCCGCTAAAACAGAGATTTGATTATGGAAACGACCGAGGTAGTGATGAGCATCATCACAGGTCCCCCCCCACAATACAGAGCCGGAAATTAAACGGTTTTCACCTGCTTTAAGTTGACCTTTGGTCAGTTCGTAGATATCTGCACCAAGACGGGTACGCAACAAGCGAGGTTTCTCAACTTGTGGACCTGCAACAGAAACAACGCGGTCAGTATAAAGGTGACCCGTGGTAAATAATTTACCGATAGCAATCACATCTTGGTAATTAAGGCTCCACACTTTTCTACGAATGCTAACAGGCTCAAGGAAATGAATGTGAGTCCCTGCCAGACCCGCTGGGTGCGGTCCTGAAAATTGGGTATATGTGATTTGCGTATTAGCGGCTTGCTTTGGCAGTTCGCCTGCACCATGACAAACATGCACCTTGCCTTCCGTGAGTCGGCTCAAAACGATGAGACCGTCATTAAAGGCTTGCGCATTTTCACCAATGATAATAGAAGGATCAGCAGCAAGAGGATTTGTATCAATTGCAGTCACAAAAATCGCTACTGGGGATGAACCTGGCTCTGGAGAACGACTAAATGGGCGCGTTCTTAAAGCAGTCCATAAACCGGATCTTAAAAGATTTTGTTCAACCTGCTCTTTCGTCAGTGATGGAAGTTGATCTGTGGAATAAGACTCGAAAGTCTCTTGTTCGTCACCATCAACTTCGATAACAACGGACTGAAGTACACGACGCTCACCGCGGTGTATGGCAATAATCTTGCCACCAGCTGGGCTAGTAAATACCACGCCAGGATTCTTTTTATCTTCAAAAAGAATCTGCCCTTTTTTTACACGCTCACCTTCTTTAACCAGCATCGAAGGACGCATTCCGACATATTCTTCACCTAGCACTGCTACGTGTTGAATTTTCGGGCCGTCTTCTATCACTTGGGCTGGCTCACCTGCGATGGGAAGGTTAAGGCCTTTTTTAATTTTAATCATAAGATCTGCACAAGTTTATCAGTTAAACCCTAAGCTAACGATTCAGCAATGAATGATAGCGACTCAATAATAAAAATAACTCAAGTTGCTTTCGCTGCTTGAGTCAGTAAATCTAACAATATTGCTACACTTTATCTTCTTCTGCCGACGTCAATTTTATCAGTTCCCTCGCCCTCTGTCCGGTTATAGAAGTGACCTAGTTCAAGCAAATCGCAATAAAATTTAAAATATTGTTGTAACAACTCGTAAAAACCTACATATTGGCTCACATTTATCGAGTGTCGACTAATTTCTAATCAATAATGATTCATTAGAAAATTATTAACTTGATATATTAAATTTTGTTCCATTCGTCTAAAATATGTTGAATTTGGTCCATTTTTAATCAGGTTATTTTTCATTATTCGGCTTAATTATGCATATAAGTAAAACTATCGGTGTATATTTACTCATCACATTTGCATGTTCTTCTTATGCACAAAAAGAAGATGTATTATTCTCCCTTAATAATAAGCCAGCAACTCAGCCTGATTCATCGATATTTATTCAAATATTTAAGCAAGAAGGCGTGCTTGAGCTCTACCAAAAAACGGCTGTAGGAAAGTATAAATTAGTCAAAACCTACCCTATTTGTAAGTTTTCTGGCGGACTGGGTCCCAAAAAGATGGAAGGTGACTTAAAAAGTCCAGAGGGCTTTTATCAAATTACACACTCACAGCTCAATCCGAATAGTCGATATTACCGATCTATTAATCTTGGCTTTCCTAATGAATTTGATAAAACGCAGGGATACTCAGGCAACTATCTGATGATACATGGTAGCTGTGTCTCTGTCGGGTGCTATGCAATGACAGATAAGTCCATGGGTGAGATTTATCAAATCGTGGAACAAGCACTTCAAAATGGTCAACCCGCCATTGATGTCAGCATTTATCCATTCCGAATGACAAAAATGAACATGCTGCGCTACCGCAACTCGGCGCATTACGCCTTTTGGAAACAACTTCAACCCGCTTATGACTATTTTGAGCGAACTGGCAACCCTGCTGAAATATCAGTAACATTAGGTAAATATCATGTTAACAGCATGCCAGAAACCCCCTCTAAGTTATTGGGATCTAAGTCACAGTATGCGTTGACCACGGTGGAATAGCACAAATTCACCGGGTTCGATTTTTTGCCACGTCTCATTACCTGTTAGTGGTGCCGTGGCAATCACCGAAACAATATCACTTGGCGTTGTGCATTGTTGGAAATCAATCTCGATGTCTTGATCCAGTAATTTTGCTTTACCAAATGGCGCTCTTCGGGTAATCCAATGCAATTTAGTCGAACTAAATGCCATCAAATACTGCCCATCAGACAGCAGCATATTGAAAACACCTTTTTCACGCAGTTGCTGCGCTAAAGTACCAATAAAACGAAAAACAGCTTGCCAATTTCTTGGTTTTCTTGGGTATTTCTGATTCAACTGATGCAAAATCCAACAAAATGCCCATTCACTGTCCGTCTCCCCAATTGGGCGATAGTGACCTGTTTTTAATGATCGAAAACCTTTCAATTGACCGTTATGCGCATAAGTCCAATTTCGCCCCCATAATTCCCGCGTAAACGGATGGGTATTAACCAGAGACACATCCCCTCGGTTCGCTTGACGAATATGCGCAACAATACTTTCTGACTTTATCGGGTATTCTTGCACAAAGCGTGCGACAGGAGAGACAAAACTGGGTTGAGGATCTTTAAATGTGCGACAGCCTAAACCTTCGTAAAAAGTGATCCCCCACCCATCTTTGTGTGGGCCTGTTTGTCCACCTCGGGAAATCAGCCCACTTAGGCTAAACGTAATATCTGTTGGTACATTGGCACTCATGCCAAGCAACTCGCACATTTAAAGTCTCCTAGAACTAAAAATGGTTATTTCACCATCTCTTTTTCAATTAACTGAATCAAAATATGGATCACTTTGATGTGAATCTCTTGAATGCGATCTGCATAACCAAAGTGTGGAACGCGAATCTCAACATCTGCGCTTCCCGCCATTTTTCCACCATCTTTCCCAGTCAGGGTGATCACTTTCATGCCTTTCGCACGAGCTGCTTCAATGGCTTTAATAATGTTGCCAGAATTACCTGATGTTGAAATACCCAGCAGAACATCGCCTTTTTGCCCGACTGCTTCAACAAAGCGAGAGAACACAAACTCATAACCAAAATCGTTACTTACACAAGATAAATGGCTAACATCAGAAATGGCAATTGCAGGGTAACCTGGGCGGTTTTCACGGTAACGCCCCGTCAACTCTTCAGCAAAATGCATCGCATCACAGTGGGAGCCACCGTTGCCGCAAGAAATAACTTTACCACCAGCTTTGAAAGAATCTGCCAGCAATACCGCAGCTTTCTCAATCGCTTGCAGATTAGCATCATCACTTAAAAATTTTGATAACGTATCTGCTGCTTCATTCAGCTCACCACGGATCAAGTCTTGGTACATGAGTTTCCCCTTAATTTTCACGAATTCTTGATGGAGATAATTACCCTTTTATAGGTAATTTATCTTTGATTTACCGATTGTTGCACAGGGTACATTTTGTTTCTACTGCTGATTGTATCGTATGGGGTATCGTTGGCGAAATCTCCATCAGTGCGCTTTTCTCTATCGACTTATCAACCTCGTTAAATTTCTCAATGTTGTTTCTTCCCAAAACTAACTGATGATTTTGTGAGCCAAGTTGTAATTAAGATGTAAACACCTTGCTAATTGTTTATTACCGGATATAGATTAATAAAACAAACAGGTCAGACCTCTTACAAGTAGACAGGAGTTTCACTATGATCCTTCTCAGTATTGTTTTATTTATTGCGTTAATCGGCGTGTTGAGCTACCACAAAAGCTCTCTCGTTCTGAGCACAATTGTATTACTTGCTTACACTGCAGCAATGGGTGCAGCCAATATTTGGAGCTATTGGATGCTACTCCCAGTCGCTCTTGTTTTACTCCCATTTGTCATCACACCAATTCGTCAATCTCTCTTTTCATCAAAAGCGATGGCAATGTTCCAAAAAGTAATGCCACCCATGTCTCGCACTGAAAAAGAAGCGATTGATGCAGGAACCACTTGGTGGGAAGGTGACCTATTTCGCGGCGCACCAAATTGGAACAAGCTTCACAACTACCCAAAACCGCAATTAACCGCTGAAGAACAAGCGTTTATTGATGGTCCAGTAGAAACAGTTTGCGGCATGGTGAATGACTTTGAAGTCACTCATGAACTCGCTGATTTACCGCCAGAAGTTTGGCAATATCTGCGTGACCACCGTTTCTTCGCCATGATCATCAAAAAAGAGTATGGCGGATTAGAGTTCTCTGCTTACGCACAATCTCAAGTTTTACAAAAGTTGGCAGGGGTATCCGGTATTCTCGCTATCACTGTCGGCGTACCGAACTCTTTAGGTCCTGGTGAATTACTGCAACATTATGGGACTGATGAGCAGAAAAAACGTTATTTACCAGGCTTAGCTACTGGTGAAGAGATCCCATGCTTTGCACTAACAAGCCCTGAAGCAGGTTCAGATGCAGGTGCTATCCCTGATGCAGGTGTTGTCTGCATGGGCGAATGGCAAGGTGAGCAAGTTTTAGGGATGCGCTTAACATGGAACAAGCGTTACATCACCCTAGCACCTATTGCGACAGTATTAGGGCTCGCCTTTAAATTAACAGATCCCGATAAGTTACTGGGTGGAGAGAAAAATCTCGGTATCACCTGTGCATTGATCCCAACAAACACGCCAGGTGTCGAAATTGGTCATCGCCATTTTCCTCTGAACGTACCGTTCATGAATGGTCCAACCCGCGGTAAAGATATTTTCGTTCCTATCGATTACATTATCGGTGGTCCACAAATGGCGGGGCAAGGTTGGAGAATGCTAGTGGAGTGTCTGTCTGTTGGACGCGGTATCACCCTGCCATCTAACTCTACAGGCAGCCTGAAGAGCGTGGCAATGGCAACGGGTGCTTATGCCTACATTCGCCGCCAATTCAAACTTCCTATCGGGAAAATGGAAGGTATCGAAGAACCGTTAGCACGCATTGCTGGTAACGCTTACCTGATGGATGCGGCAGCAACATTAATTACTTCCGGTATCATGTTAGGCGAGAAACCCGCGGTACTTTCAGCCATTGTTAAATATCACTGTACCCACCGTGGTCAACGCTCCATTATTGATGCGATGGACATCACTGGTGGTAAAGGTATCTGCTTAGGTGACTCTAACTTCGTCGCCAGATCATACCAAGGTGCCCCAATCGCGATTACGGTAGAAGGGGCGAATATTCTCACTCGCAGTATGATCATCTTTGGACAAGGTGCAATTCGTTGCCATCCATATGTTCTCGAAGAGATGGCTGCGGCTCAAGATAACAACCTGCACAAATTTGATAAAGCGGTATTCGGTCATATTGGTCATGTGATCAGTAACAAATGCCGTAGTTTCTGGCTAGGTTTAACCAATGGTCGTGGCAGCAGCACACCAACCAAAGATGAAACCCGCCGTTACTATCAAATGCTTAACCGTCATAGTGCTAACTTAGCCCTACTCTCTGATGTTTCCATGGGTGTTTTAGGTGGCAGTTTAAAACGTCGTGAGCGCATATCTGCACGTCTTGGTGACATTCTGAGCCATCTGTACCTCGCATCAGCTACGTTAAAACGTTATGAAGATGAAGGCCGTCAAAAAGCGGATTTACCTCTGGTGAGATGGGCGGTTGAAGATTGTCTGTATCAATCTGAAAAAGCGATGGATGATTTACTGAAGAACTTCCCGAATCGCTTTATCGCAGGTGCATTACGCATCGTGTTGTTCCCGACAGGTCGTGCCATGTCAATGCCATCCGATAGACTGGATCACAAGCTGGCACAATTGATTATGGAACCATCTGAAACGCGCGATAGAATTGGACGTGGACAGTTCTTAACACCGGTTGCCAATAACCCTCACGGTTTAGTAAACCAAGCGCTCTATGACATTATTGCCGCAGAGCCAATTTTCGAACGTATCTGCCGCTTAAAAGAGCGTAAATTCAGCTTCACGCGTTTGGATAAGTTAGCTGACCAAATGTTGCCAGAAAACATTATCACGCAAGAAGAAGCCGACATTTTACGTAAAGCTGAAGCTAGCCGCTTACGTACCATTAATGTAGATGAGTTTGATTTCGACGATTTAGGTGTACTTCCATCAAAAAAGCCACACACTGAGTCAGAGGATGAATCTCAGTCGAAAAAGAAAAAAGCGGCATAATTAATCTAACGCGCTAAAAATTGTCACCGTACTAAAAACAACAAGGGAGCCAATGGCTCCCTTGTTGATTTTGGTTAGTAGTTCGTCATGCATGATATATTTTCCTTTAATTGTAAGACTAACGTGATAACTCCATTGTATCTTTAAGGTTTTTTAGGCAAATCTTCCCACCTTTTTTAGCCCCCAAATCAAAATAATATTTCATTTTCTCAATATCCTTCCCTTCACCATCATCATTAAAATAATAAATATAACCAATATATTCACAGACTAAATCACTGTCTTTACCTCCTTTATTAATAACTTTCTCTAAATATTTAATAGCGTTTTTTCTACTTACTGAAAAGCCAATACCACGATGATGTAAAACAGCCATTTCATATAATGCGAGGCTATTATCTGGATTTTGATCTATGGATTTATTTAAATAGTCGATAGCTCTAAGGCATCTCTTAGTCAGTTCAACATTATTTAAATCAACAAAATTACAGTTTGAACTAATATAGAAAAGATGAAAAAGTAACAAGCTACTATTTGAGTCACCTTTACTTGACTGTAATCTCAAATAGTTATAATCAATTTGTGTTCTGGGAGGAGGAGTGTTGGATAATAATTTGGGGTCATATTGTCTATACTCATTAGAGTAACTAAAAGAAAGCATGCTTTTTGTCGCTAAATCAGTATGTTCCTTATCATTAGAATGACAGCCTTGAATAATTAATAACGTTAAAAATAGAATTAATTTCATATCTTCGCCGACTGAGTGAATAATAGAAACTAAACTTTACCTTTATTTATAGAATAGAAAATCCCCTAAACGAGTTATTTCATTCATAAAAAAGACCCTGCTAGCAGAGTCTTTTATCGATATTAAATAGCCAACAGTAAATCATTAAATTTAATTTACAGTTCTAAGGCTAGTAACTCTTGAATAGTTTGACGACGACGAATTAATGTAGGCTTACCGTCAACGAACAACACTTCTGGCAGCAATGGGCGGCTATTATAGTTAGAAGACATCGATGCACCATAAGCGCCAGTATCATGAAATACTAAATAATCGCCAACGTTGACTGCTGGCAGTAAGCGGGTTTCCACCATTCCACCTTCTAGCTGGGTAAATACATCACCCGACTCGCAAAGTGGTCCCGCAATAATTGTTTCTTTTAATGGCTGATGGCCAACGCTGCTGCCGTCTGCTGGCAATACCGAAATATGGTGATAACTGCCATACATCGCAGGGCGCATTAAATCATTAAAACCGCTATCAACTAACACATAGTGGCGGCTACCCATATCTTTAACTGCGCGCACTTGTGCCAGTAAAACACCCGACTCTGCAACTAAATAGCGCCCCGGTTCAATTTCTAATTCAATGTGATGACCTAGATGCTGCTCAATACGCTGGCGAGCGTTATCCCACAAGCTGTAATAATGTTGAACATCAATGATTTCGTCATGCTCACGATAAGGTGTTGATAAACCGCCCCCTGCCGAAATAGCCTCAATATCCACCCCCGCCGACACCACCAATTCCACCATCGAATCACACACATTCGCAAGATGCTGGTAGTCAACACCGGAGCCAATGTGCATGTGAATACCCACTAACTTCAGATTGTACTGCTGAATTTTCGCTAAGGCTTCCGGTAAATCTTGATGCCAAATACCGTGCTTGCTGTTCTCTCCACCCGTATTAGTTTTTTGGCTATGACCATGCCCAAAACCGGGGTTGATACGCAGCCAAACGGGGTGCCCCGCTTTATGTTCGCCAATTTGCTGTAGCATATCGATGGAACCTGCATTTACAGGAATATCCAACTCAGTCACTTTCAGTAACGTTCCAGGATCTAAGACATCTGCAGTAAAGACGATTTCCGATTTTTCACGACCCGGCTGAAAGCCCGCCACTAATGCACGCTCAATTTCACCCAATGACACCGAATCCACTTTCACGCCCTGCTCACGCATCAAACGCAAAATATGAATGTTGGAACAAGCTTTTTGGGCAAAACGGACGGTATCGAATGCTTTCAGCTGTCCAATACGGTCAATAATCACTTCACTATCATACACCCAGACTGGCGTACCAAACTGTGCAGGCAGCGCACGTAAATATTCTGGGGTTAAATACTGGCTGGTGGTGTTGGCGAATGTGGTCATCGGAACCTCGTTGGCAAGTTTTATTATAGTAAGTTCGATTATTAGACGAATAAGACGGGAAAAAAAATATCCTTTTTGCTAGAGTCTATTCATATCTGATATATAAATACGAGAGGAGCAATCATGCAGGCTATTTCTTGGCGACATATTGAAATTTTTCGTGCGGTAATGACCACGCCCAACCTCACGGAAGCGGCTTCATTGCTAAATACCTCTCAGCCAACCATCAGCCGAGAACTGGCAAGACTCGAGCATTTATTACAATTTAAATTATTCGATAGGGTCAAAGGTCGCCTGCACCCCACGGCGCAAGGCTTGCGTTTTCATGAAGAAGTCGAACACTCTTATTATGGTCTAGAACGCATTCGCAATTCGGCAGAGACTATTCGTCGCTTTGAACACGCCCAAATTTCTATTGCCTGCTTACCGGCATTCGCCCAATCGTTACTGCCACAAGTGTGCCAAACATTTATGGGAAATTACCCTGATGTGAACTTAACGGTGATCCCTCAGGAGTCCCCCGTATTAGAAGAGTGGCTATCTGCCCAGCGCTATGATGTTGGGCTAACTGAGCACTTACAAACTCCGCCGGGCACGGAACAACTGACATTAGGTTCATTGAATGAAGTGTGCGTACTCCCTGCGGGACATCCTTTTGAGCAAAAAAAAGTCCTCACTCCACAAGATTTTCACCAAGAGCGCTTTATTAGCCTCTCGTTAACCGATAGCTATCGGCAATTAATTGATACCACCTTTGCCGAACACCAAGTAGAGCGAAAAATGGTGATGGAAACCCATTCTGCCTCCTCGATTTGTGCCATGACACTGAAAGGGATTGGCGTCTCCATCGTTAACCCTCTCACCGCGTTAGATTTTTATCAGCAATCCTCAGGCAAGCTGGTGATCCGCCCACTCAGTTTTTCAATTCCATTTACAGTGAGCTTAATTACCCCAAATCATCGCCCTTCTTCGCAGCTCACTCATATTTTCACCGAGCACCTACAACGTACCTTTGCTCAAATTGAGCATGACCTCGCTTCAGCGTTGCGACATCAGTGACAGCCAATGCGGGGATGTTTTAAACCAGTTGCCGAGAAAATCGATAACCGCGCGTAATGGCGTTGGCATATGCTGGCGGCTGGTATACACACCATAAA
This sequence comes from Providencia sp. PROV033, assembly GCF_028484855.1. NCBI lineage: Bacteria > Pseudomonadati > Pseudomonadota > Gammaproteobacteria > Enterobacterales > Morganellaceae > Providencia > Providencia sp. PROV033. The sequence goes on from NZ_JAMPSW010000033.1 coordinate 21,266, forward strand.
TTCCTAAAGGCATTGGTGTGTAGTCAGGTAGTAGCTGGATCAACTCCCCCGATTGCAAATAGTTAGCTACAGAATAATACGGTTGCATTGAAATACCTGCGCCATTCAACGTGGCTTCCATCAAAAAAACCGACTCATTGGCACTTAAACGTCCATCCACTAATACGGTCGATTCCTCCCCCTCTTTTTCAAAACGCCACATGCTGCGCCCAAAAAAGCTGTAAGTTAAGCATTCCATCAACACCAAATCTTCAGGTTTTATTGGCAAATGTTTGCCTTGCAAAAATTTAGGTGAAGCACAAATCACGGAATGGCAGGTTGATAGCGGCTTGGCAATTAAATTCGGTTCTAACTGATTGGTAATGCGGATAGCCAGATCGATACGCTCCTCGATTAAATTCACCGATTTATTCGAAATCTGCATATCAATCATCATATTAGGGTAAATCTGTAAAAACTCAGAAATCGCAAGAGATAGCGCACTTTGAGCAATCGACTGAGAACAACTAATACGCACAAGCCCTGCTAGCGCTTTAGCATCATGCTTTTGCTCGACGGGTACACTGAGCGAGAGAGCATTCAATTGTAGTGATTGTTGATACACCCCTTCACCTGCTGAGGTCAAACTTAGCCGCCGAGTGGTACGGTTAAGTAAGCGAACTCCCGCCCACTGTTCCATTTCTGCCAGATAGCGCGTCACCATCGCACGTGACATATCCAGTTTATCTGCCGCACCGCTGAGGCTCCCTTGCTCTACGATGGTAATAAACACCTGAACCGCTTTGAGTCTATCCATATCATTTGACCGATTTATGCAACAAACATGACCTTATTATGGCGTTTTTCTCACCTTAATTGCAATTTAATATACACACCAAGCCGAATCAGGCACACAACATCACTCAACATTAGGATAGAAAAATGAAATTATCGACTGTATTAACTGCAACCGCGTTTGCCACTGCCACTCACTTTGCTCAAGCGGCGAACTTAACCTTAGATGTTTATAACCCAGGCAATAACAGTGTGTTTCCCGTTTCCTCTGAAATTATCAGTGGCGATAAAGAAGTGGTATTGATTGACGCTCAGTTTCAAAATAATGACGCCCAGCAGTTAGTGGATAAAATCAAAAAACTGGATAAAAAACTGACAACTATTTATATCAGCCATTCTGATCCTGATTACTATTTCGGGTTAGAAACACTGACAAAAGCATTCCCTGAAGCGAAAGTTGTTGCCACACAACAAACGGTTGATGCAATTAATGCGACTAAAGATGGCAAACTGGCTTATTGGGGCGGTGTATTAAAAAATGAAGCGCCAAGTAACGTTGTCGTACCTGAAGTTATCAAAACTAATCACTTCACTGTAGATGGCGAAACGTTAGAAATTAAAGGGTTAGATGGCGCATCACCGGATAGAAGCTATGTGTGGGTTCCTTCGCTTAAAGCGGTTGTGGGTGGCGTTGTTGTTTCTGACAATATCCACGTTTGGATTGCAGATACTCAGACTCCGCAATCACGTCAACATTGGCAACAAACTTTAGAGAGCATCAAAGCACTCAAACCCAGTGTCGTTGTTCCGGGGCATTTTACGGGTAAATCTAAAATGGATCTGGCGAGTGTGACTTTTACCCAAAAATATTTAACTGACTTTGAGAAAGCGAACAGCCAGAGTAAAGATTCCGCAGAACTTATTCAGAAAATGGAAGCTCGCTACCCAAGTTTGGATGACAAATCGAGCTTAGAGTTAAGCGCAAAAGTGGTGAAAGGCGAAATGCAGTGGCCACAATAAGCGACTGATATATCGAAACGCAAATAAACCGTGACGGAGATAGCGTGTATTGAACTGCTATTTTCCGTCCGTTCGATATTTTGCACCGACTCGAATAGAATGATGAAACAATAACCAAAGAGAATAAATACCATGAATGCAATTACCCTACATTATATCTATGACCCTTACTGTGGTTGGTGCTATGCCGCAGCCCCGTTAATGACGATTGCCGCCAATCATCCACACATTCAATTAGAATTACACGGTGGCGGAATGCTAGCTGGCGATGCTCGACTCCATCTTGATGACCAATTTCGCCAATACATCCTGCAATCAGATAAACGCATTGCTGCCATGACAGGGCAAGTTTTTGGTGATGACTATATTGCCATGTTGCATCAGCCAAATGTAGTGATGGACTCAACGCCACCACAAACAGCTATTTTAGCGGCAACAAAGCAAGGAAAAGGCGTTGAAATGCTTAAAGCTTTGCAAAAAGCACATTACATTTCTGGTCGCCAGATTAAACAGCCCGAAGTCTTAGCGGAAGTGGCGCAAGAAATTGGTTTGAATGTTGAGCAGTTCCAAAAAGATTATGCACAATGTGCACAAACAGAAACGAATGCACATATCCAGCAAAGTAAACAACTACTTAGCCAATCAGGTGCATCGGGTTTTCCGACCTTGCTTATTCAACAACAAGGTAAATGGTTACGAGTGCCACTGCAAAACTACCTCGGTGAACCCGAAAAATGGCAACAGTTTTTAGATTCACTCGTCGCCGCGGCTAATTAGGATGCACGCTAAGCAACAACCAAAAGCTGGCGCTACAGATAATGGCGGGACCAAACGGAATACTCTGCACGACTTTCTGTTTGCCTCGCCATATCAACCAAAGAAAATGTAATAAACCTAAACTTGCGGCAAGCCCTAGAAAATAAGGCAGATAAAATATTCCCAACCACGCTGAACACGCCGCAATCAGCTTAAAATCCCCTCGTCCCATTTGTGGACGTCGCCTGAGTTTTTCCACCAATGTTGTGATCACCTCTAACCCAATATAACTGAATATCAGTGCGTACATCGCCGAAAGTATGTTTCCAGTTGGCATAATCCATTGAAATAAAACACCTAATAACAGTAAAGGATACGTAAGAATATTGGGCAAATAGCCTGTTTTAATGTCAATGACCCACAATGGAAGCCCAAAATTAAAAAATAGAAATAAAAAAACAAGGGTGAAAAACGGATACCCTTGCAGTACCACTATTCCCCCAAGCACAAAATACCCAGCCCATATCCGATTGAAACTGATAACAATACTCGGTAAATCAAAATAACGGACGGGAATGTATCGCAGTAACTGAGTTGTCAGCCACGCAGACAAAAGCGACAATACAATGACTGGCAATATAAGTACCAGCATTCCATTTGCTGTATCAATCATGGTTTCTCCTTTTCCATGAACCCAGACGTTTATCAATACTGCGACTTACTATACGATGTGTGATGAATAAACCAACACCATAATTTCGTGGTTTAAGGTCGGTTTTATCGACAAATTTAGAGTCTGAAAGACAAGGCACAGACGAACTAAAAAATCCCTCTTTTTAGTTATAAACTCAATCCGTCCTCTTGTTTTTCAGGATTCTGTCCCCATATCCTGCATCAGTTCTCTTGATTATTGACTAAGGAAAAATCATGCGCGTTCCACGCATTTATCACCCAGAGCCTCTCCAAATTAACACCACGATTTCGCTTTGTGATGATGCAGCCAACCATGTAGGTCGAGTTCTTCGCATGACAGCCGGACAGCAGCTAGAATTATTTGATGGAAGCAATCACATATTCAACGCTGAAATTACTGAAGCGACGAAAAAAAATGTGTTTGTCCGCGTTCTAAATAGCACCCTTGATGATCGTGAATCCCCATTAGATATTCACCTAGGACAAGTTATGTCCCGCGGGGAAAAAATGGAGTTCACCATTCAAAAGTCCGTTGAGCTTGGCGTCAATACCATCACTCCTCTGCTTTCTGAGCGCTGTGGTGTACGTCTTGATGGCGAACGATTAGAGAAAAAATTACAACAGTGGCAAAAAATTGCCATTGCAGCCTGCGAGCAAAGTGGTCGTAACCGCATCCCTGTCATTCGCCCCGTTCAATCTCTGGAAGCGTGGTGTGCTGAAAATGATGGTGCGTTTAAAATTAACTTACACCCACGGGCAAGTGAGAGCATCAATACGCTCCCCGCTGATTTAAAACACGTTAGATTACTGATAGGTCCCGAAGGTGGACTATCCGCAGACGAAATTGCCATGACAGCGAATTATCAATTCACTGATATCCTGTTAGGGCCACGAGTATTACGAACTGAAACGACCGCGCTAACCGCAATAACAGCATTACAAGTGCGTTTAGGTGACTTGGGTTAAGGAGATAAAATGATCAAGCTCGGCATAGTAATGGATCCAATTTCATCCATTAAAATCAAGAAAGACACCAGTTTTGCAATGATGCTAGAAGCTGCGCGTCGCGGTTATGAAATTCACTATATGGAAATGAACGATCTTTACCTACACCAAGGCGAAGCGCGTGCAACGACCAAAATCGTGACCGTCGAAGAGAACCCAACTAAATGGTATGAATTCCACTCAGAGCAAGACATAGCCTTGAGTGACCTTGACGCCATTTTGATGCGTAAAGATCCGCCATTTGATACCGAATATATCTACGCGACTTACATTCTTGAGCGTGCAGAACAAGCCGGCAGCCTGATCGTGAACAAGCCACAAAGCTTACGTGACTGTAACGAAAAACTGTTTACCGCTTGGTTCCCAGAGTTAACGCCAGATACGTTAGTGACTCGTAGCTCTGAAAAGCTGCGTGAGTTCCACCAAAAACATGGTGATGTTATCTTTAAACCACTGGATGGTATGGGCGGCGCCTCTATTTTCCGTTTGAAGAAAGATGATCCAAACGTTGGCGTTATCATCGAAACCTTAACGGAGCACAATTCTCGTTACTGCATGGCACAAAACTTTTTACCTGCCATTAAAGAAGGTGACAAACGTGTACTCGTCGTTGATGGCGAGCCAGTACCATACTGCCTTGCTCGTATTCCAGCACAAGGGGAAACCCGAGGAAATCTCGCCGCAGGTGGTCGTGGTGAAGCACGTCCATTAACCGAAAGTGATTGGGCTATTGCGCGCGCTGTGGCACCAACCTTGAAAGAAAAAGGACTCATTTTTGTTGGCTTAGATATTATCGGTGACCGATTGACTGAAATTAACGTCACCAGCCCAACTTGTGCCCGCGAAATTGAAGCTGCATTTGATATCTCCATCACCGGTATGCTGATGGATGCGATTGAGCGCCGCCTGAAAAAATAGTATTTGTTAACTGGCTCGTTTCCAAAAGGCAGCCTTTCGAGGTTGCCTTTGCCGTTATTTTGTCATCACCGTAACGCGCTATCTTTATCATAACCAATAGGAACATAACCCCTGAGTTTGCCATTTATGAATTTACAGAATCATTTTTTAATTGCCATGCCTTCACTGACGGATCCTTATTTCGATCATTCCGTTGTGTATATCTGCGAACACAATGAAAATGGCGCAATGGGCTTAGTGATCAATAAACCCATTGAGGATTTTTCTGTCTCTGAAATGCTGAAAAAACTCGAAATTACCATTTCGGAGAATACCAACACGCGAAATCTGGAAAAACTGGTAATTGCAGGTGGTCCTGTTTCTGAAGAACATGGGTTTATTATCCATACCCCTGTTGCCGGTTATGCTGCCAGTTTACGCTTAAATGACCATGTTATGGTCACTACCTCGAAAGATATTTTAGAAACATTAGGCAGCGATCAGCACCCTATGAACTCTCTGGTTACATTGGGCTACTCAAGCTGGGAACCCGGACAATTAGAGAACGAAATCATGGAAAACAGCTGGTTGACTGTCAAAGCTGATCCTAAACTGATTTTTGATACTCCATTAAGAGATCGTTGGAAAGCCGCTGGCGACCTTTTAGGGATCGACATCCATAACATATCACTGCAAGCGGGGCATGCCTAATGTCAGCCAGAACCTTACTCGCCTTTGATTTTGGGACTAAAAGTATTGGTGTTGCCGTGGGTCAAGAAATTACTGGCACCGCTCGCGCATTGACCTCATTAAAAGCCAGCGATGGCAGACCTGACTGGTCACAAATCGAAAAATTGCTCAAAGAGTGGCAGCCACAATTGGTGATTGTCGGTCTTCCTTTGAATATGGATGGCACAGAGCAGCTTGTCACCAGTCAAGCACGTAATTTTGCCAACCGCATTCATGGGCGCTTTGGTGTACAAGTCCAATTACATGATGAAAGATTGTCTACCGTGGAAGCAAAAGCGGGTTTATTTGAGCAAGGTGGCTATCGTGCGCTCAGCAAAGGAAAAGTTGATTCTGCCTCTGCGGTCGTGATTTTAGAGAGTTGGTTCGAACAGAATTACTAAAAAGCACATCTTTACGTTTATTTTCCCCATTCAGTTGCTGCAAAGGTGCCGTTCGCCCTTAATATGCTTTACACTAGGGTTAATTCTCACTATTCACCGAAAGCAACTGAAAAACGGTATTGAATAACATGACCATTCAAAAAAACCTATCTGATGTCACAGAGCGTATTCGTCTTGCTGCCACTGAGTGTCACCGCTCCCCTCAAGATATTACCCTGTTAGCTGTGAGTAAAACCAAACCTTGTGAAGCCATTATGGAAGCCATCGAAGCCGGTCAACGCCAGTTTGGTGAAAACTATGTGCAAGAAGGCGTTGAGAAAATCCAGTATTTTTCAGAAAGAAATGATCTAGTCTGGCACTTTATCGGTCCACTCCAGTCCAATAAAAGTCGTTTAGTGGCAGAACATTTTGATTGGTTCCATACTTTAGATCGCGCCAAAATCGCTCAGCGTTTAAATGAGCAGCGCCCTCAAGATAAAGCACCGCTGAATGTGCTGATCCAAATTAATATTAGCGATGAAAACAGCAAATCGGGAATAACCCTCGAGGAAGTAAATGAGCTTGCGGCTCAAGTCGCCCGATTGCCAAATTTAGTGTTACGCGGGTTAATGACCATCCCCGCCCCAGAAACTGATTATGAGCGCCAATGTGCTGCATTTCGCCAAATGGAGTACGCATTCGAGCAATTGAAAGCCAGCTACTCTACTGTAGATACATTATCGATGGGAATGACCGACGATATGCGTGCTGCAATTCACTGCGGTTCTACTCTCGTACGTATCGGCACTGCGATCTTCGGTGCCCGTCAATACCATAATTAATCTTTAGGAGAACAACATGCAACATCGCAAAATCGCCTTTATTGGCGCGGGGAATATGGCAAACGCCATTATTGCGGGTCTTGTGGCTCATGGCTATCCGGCATCGATGATCACCGTTTGTTCACCAACCCCTGTACATCGCGATAAAATGGCGCAGGATTATGGCATCATCAGCACCCATGACAACCTAACGGCAGCTCAGCAAGCGGACGTGATTGTTCTGGCCGTCAAACCTCAAATGATGAAAGACGTTTGTGAACCGCTGCAACAGCTCACCAATTTAGAAAACAAGCTGGTATTAACCATTGCCGCAGGTATTCCCGCAGCGCGTTACAATGACTACTTTGCACATTCTCTGCACTTAGTTCGTATTATGCCAAATACCCCATCACTGGTTGGTAAAGGGGTGAGCGGTTTGTTTGCACAACCCAATGTGACGGAAGGTGACAAACAATTTACGCAGCAATTAATGGAAAGCGTTGGCTCCACCACTTGGTGCGCTAAAGAGAGTGACATTAATAATATCATTGCGTTAACAGGAAGCTCCCCCGCTTACTTTTTCCTGTTTATGGAATCTATGCAGCAAAAAGCCGAACAGCTTGGCTATGATGAAAAACAAGCTCGTGAGTTAGTACTCAATGCCATTGAAGGCTCTGTGGCTTTAGCTAAATCACAGAGTGATACCCCATTTTCGACATTGCGTGAGCAAGTCACCTCTAAAGGCGGCACTACCGCAATGGCTTTAGAGCAATTTTATAATGGTCATCTACCGCAGACTGTCGCCAATGCCATGCAAAGCGCGATTGACCGAGCGGAAGAGATGGAAAAACTTTTTTAATTTATTTTTTTGGGACACGCCATGCAGACTATCGTTTTTGTTGTTACCACCCTGATCCAACTGTATATCTTTGTGCTTCTGCTTCGAGTATGGATGCAATGCGTTCGCGCAGACTTTTATAATCCATTCTCACAATTTGTGGTTAAAGCAACCCAACCTATTGTTGGACCACTACGCCGCATGATCCCATCTGTAGGGTCTTTAGATACTGCGACTCTGCTCGTCGCGTTTGTGCTGGCGATTGCCGATATTATCTTTGGTATGTGGGCAACCAATATGCTGCCTGCCATTGGGCTTACCCTTCTACCAATGGGATTAATTCTCTTACTGACTTACATCGGTAAATTGATTTTCTGGATGATTTTAATCCGCGCAATTTTAAGCTGGGTCAGCCAAGGTCGTAACCCTGTAGATTACTTATTGTTCCAATTAACTGAGCCGTTAATGGCGCCAATTCGTCGCATTATTCCAGCGATGGGTGGGTTAGATTTTTCTGCGATGATTGTCATGTTTATTCTGATCGCACTGAACTACTTACGTGTTGATGTTTCCTTAATGATCGACCCTGCGCTAACCGCAATGTTGTTCTCTGTCGGCATCATGTAAGGGAAGATAAAAGCAATGCAAAAAGTTGTTTTAGCAACTGGTAATCCAGGTAAAGTAAACGAATTAGCGGACTTACTCCGTGATTTTGGTATGGACATCGTTGCCCAAACCAGCCTTGGCGTTGAGTCCGCCGAAGAGACAGGATTAACCTTCATTGAGAACGCGATTTTAAAAGCCCGCCATGCTTCAGCGCATACAGGTCTACCCGCGATTGCCGATGACTCTGGTATTTCTGTTGATGCTTTAGGCGGTGCACCGGGGATCTACTCCGCTCGCTATGCAGGAGAAGATGCCACTGACCAGCAAAACCTCGATAAGCTTCTCGATGCCATGAAAGACGTCCCCGATGACCAACGCCAAGCTCAGTTTAACTGTGTGCTGGTTTATTTACGTCATGCCGAAGACCCAACGCCACTGGTGTTTCACGGACGCTGGCACGGGGTATTAACCCGAGAGGCAAAAGGGCAAGGTGGCTTTGGCTACGACCCGATTTTTTACGTACCTGAATTAGGTTGTACCTCTGCGGAGCTGACTAAAGCAGAAAAACAAGCGGTATCACATCGTGGTAAAGCGTTAGCAATGATGTTGGATGCACTGAAAAATGCTTAAGCTTCCCCCATTAAGCCTGTATATCCATATTCCTTGGTGTGTACAAAAGTGCCCATATTGTGATTTCAATTCGCATACTCTCAAAGGGGAAATTCCTCAAACTGAGTATGTTGAACATTTGCTTAACGATCTTGATAAGGACGCGGAGCTTATTGGCTCCCGCCCAGTCAAGACTATCTTTATTGGTGGCGGAACACCGAGTTTACTGAGTGCCGAATCCATGCAAATGTTGATGGATGGTGTTCGTCAACGCGTTAACTTGGATCCTAATGCAGAAGTCACGATGGAAGCCAACCCAGGCACCGTCGAAGCAGACCGTTTCTCTGGTTACCAAACTGCGGGGATCAACCGTATCTCCATTGGTGTACAAAGTTTCGGGGACGACAAGCTGATTATGCTGGGGCGTATTCATGGTCCCAATGAAGCCAAGCGCGCTGCACAGTTAGCCACCAACTTACATCTGCGCAGTTTTAATTTGGACTTAATGCACGGTTTGCCATCACAAACTCGCGATGAAGGGTTATCTGATTTACGCCAAGCCATTGAGCTCGCGCCACCGCATCTTTCTTGGTATCAGCTCACCATTGAACCAAATACGCAATTTGGCTCTCGTCCTCCGCGTTTACCGGACGACGATACCCTATGGGATATCTATACAGAAGGACATAAGTTATTGACAGCCGCGGGTTATCAACAATATGAAACCTCCGCCTATGCCAAAGCGGGTTACCAGTGCGAACATAATCTTAACTATTGGCGATTCGGGGATTACCTCGGTATCGGCTGTGGTGCACACGGTAAAATTACCTCTACCGATGGTCAGATTTTACGTACAGTCAAAACGAAGCATCCTCGCGGCTATATGGAAGGTCGTTATCTCGATAATCGCTACAATGTAGAGAACGAAGACCGCCCATTCGAGTATTTTATGAACCGTTTTCGGTTACTAGAAGCGATGCCTCGCCGAGAATTTACGGAATATACTGGGCTAGCCGAGTCAGTTGTACGCCCGGCGATTGATGAGGCGTTAGCCAAAGGCTATATCTCAGAAACCGCCGGTGAATGGCAAATTACCGAACATGGAAAATTATTCTTAAATTCCCTACTGGAGCTATTTTTAGGGGAAGAGTGATTTCTCTTCTTCCATAAAAAAAGCCAGCTTAATGCTGGCTTTTTCTTTTTACTAAGGGTAATAAATGAAAATAATAATTTATCGATTACAGTGCTTTGGTGACTGCATCGATTTGTTCAGTGAGGCTGACTAAACCACCACCAGAGAGATACCACAAGTCAGATTGCAAATAGGTAATTTTGCCATCTTTATACGCTTTCGTTTCTTGAATATTTTGGTCTTCAAATACCGTTTTATCTAACTTACCTGCACCAATCGCTTCGCTACGATCGACAATTAAAATCACATCAGGGTTCGCTTGTGCGATAGTTTTGGTATCCACCACACGGCGTTTAGATTTGTCTGCATCCGCTTGAACAGGTAATTCAGCGCGCTGTGCTTTCACCACATCATAAACAACTGCTTGGTTATTTGGGATTAACTTGCCGTCATTGTGCAATAAAACCAGCACTTTTTTATTGGATGCAGCCGCTTTTTTCTGGGCTTCTGCAATGGTTTTATCCAACTGAGCCAGTTGCTCGTCTACCGCTTTCTGGTCACCGTATAAATCACCAATTAAACGGATATTCGCTTTTACTGATTCAATATAGTTTTTGCTATCAGAGCCTAAATTCAGCGTCGGTGCAATTTTTGATAACGCTTCGTAAGATTTACCTTGGCGACCGGTGATCACAATCAAATCCGGCTTCAATGCAGCGATTTCAGCTAAATTAGGCTCTTTCATGCCACCTGCATTTTTCACTGTCGCTGGGATGCCCGCTTTCACGTAAGCAGGCGCATTTCCCATCGGCAACGCGACAACCTTATCCCCTAATCCCAGTTTTTGCATTGAATCGTAGATACCGAAATCAAACAGAACCACTTTCTGTGGTTTTTTTACCACTTCTGTTTCGCCAGAAAGATGTTTAACCGTAACTTTTTCAGTACCTTGTGCAGTGATTGCGTTTGGTGTGAATGCAGCTGATTCAGCACTCAGTGCGTAAGGTGCGGAGAATGATAAAAGAGAAACAAGTAGAGCTGGAATAAATTTTTTCATGTGAGTAACACCAATTTAGTCGTTAAGCCAAACCAGCATTCTAAGGAGAGTGACCAATAAGTCAATTAAATGATAATGATTCTTAGTATTGTTTTTATTTATGGTATGAACATCATAGTTTTCACGAATTTTTAATGCAAAAAAGCAGCAACACGTTTCCCTGTTGCTGCCTATCAACGCGGACAAAACTCAATTATTTAGATTTAATCCCGTCTAATAAACTCATACGTTGTTGCTCTAGCGATGTCACTTTCGTACAAACCTGCTGACCAAACTGTTGGAAACTGTTTTCTTGGTTTTTCCATTCGCCTTCAATTTCTTGCTGTAATCCACCAAGACTGCCCAACATACCTTGCAGCATCTTATTGGTGTCACCACCTGCCAGCAACTGCTTACGACCCATTTCATTAATGCTGTCTTGCAGAATACCACCTAAGCTTTCATTGACTAATTCACGCCCTGTTGTTTCCACCTTTTTAATTCCTTCATGGTGGAAAACGTAGCCATTTGAACGGGTTTCAATGATTTGATTAATCTGACCATTGAGATCTTTTTCGAGTTTCGTTAAGCGATTACGAATATTACTGTCACTTCCAATCACTTTGACAACCACTTTATCGAGGGATTTTCTTGAAGCGGCTAACTTCTCTTCGGACTCTTTTTTGATCCACGGTAAATCCTGACGGATGGCCGATTGATAACGTAATGCTTGTTGCTGCTGCTCTGAGGTCAGTGCAACTTTTTGACCATTTAAGGTGACATCACCATTAGGCGTGATTTTTAAATCCCCGCTACGACCAATGACTTGAACATGTTCAGGCGTCATAAAAATATCGTCTTTGGGTGTCACGGCACAGTTATAATCCGCCGCTTGGCTCGTGGCGCAGGCCAGTAATGAAAATGCAATTAAAGTACGGCGTAACATAAAATCTCCTCGTCGATTACCTCTATCTCTGTTGAGAGGTAATTAAAAAACAGAACGTCCAATGCGTTTCGATAACAGTTCTAAGGCGGCGCATCCCACCAAAGAGTTTCCCGCCGAATCTAATTCCGGCGACCACACTGCCACCGTGAATTGGTTAGGAACCACACACACAATACCACCACCGACACCTGACTTACCGGGCATTCCAATACGAAATGCAAATTCACCGGAACCATCATACATTCCACAAGTCATCATTAAGGCATTGATCTGTCGAGACTGCAATGGCGTGATAATCGGGTCTATCGAGCAAGAGGATTCACCTTGATTCATTAAGTAGGTAAAACACCGAGCTAACTCGACACAATTCATACTTAGAGAACAATAATGAAAATAAGTTTCTAAAACAGTTAAAACATCATTATCAAAATTGCCAAAAGATTTCATTAAATACGCGATGGCCGCATTACGGCTCGCATGTTCCATTTCTGAGCGTGCGACATTCGTGTCATAACTAATATCTGGCTCACAAGCGAGTTTCCGGACAAACTCTAACATCCGTTGTTTTGGTGCGCTCAAACGAGATTGCAGCATGTCAGCAATCACAATCGCCCCAGCATTGATAAATGGATTCCGGGGAATTCCTTTTTCCATTTCGATTTGAATCAATGAATTAAATGGCAGCCCTGATGGCTCTTTACCAACGCGGCTCCAAATTTCTTGCTCTTCGTAACGCGTCATTGCCAAGGTCAAGCTAAGAACCTTAGAAATAGATTGAATTGAGAAACGTGTTTTGGCATCTCCAGCGGTAAACACATCTCCCTCAGCGGTATGTACCGCAATCCCCAAATGATGTGAAGGAATACCGCCCAAAGCAGGTATATAGTCTGCCACCGTTCCTTGACCTATCAGGGGGCGAACTTGTTCCAAAATATCATGCAGTAATTGGTCAGAAAACTGGGTGCTCAAGTGTTTTGCTCCAGAATGGATTACTCTAGAAAATAAAGGCATCCAATTGGATGCCTTTATTAATAATCAAACTAGTTATTATTCCCACCAAACATCAAACAGTTCAGAAACAACAACGTCGTTCATCCCTTTTGATTTTAGCCAATTTTCAACGATTTGACGGTGTTCTTCGGTACATTTACCAATTTTTTGTAGGCAAACAATCCCTTCCCAGTTCATGTAGCCGCTAGCTTCAAATGCCAGTCCGTTTGGTTCGATAGCTTCAGCAATCAGTTGATCAACGGTGCTATCCACTTCTTCGATCGGCGTGCCTTCTTTAAAGTTCCATTTAACAATGAAGCCTAATTCTTGGAATTCATCCAAACGCATTTTTTTACGTAAACGGCGACTACGTTGTTGTTTAGCCATGATTAAATCCTCTTAAACATTAAATCCCATACACCATGCCCTAACCGCTGGCCGCGCTTTTCAAACTTTGTTTCTGGTCTTGATTCTGGACGAGGAACGTAGTCCCCTGTGGTTGATACGTTTTCATACCCAGCAACACTGGTCATTACCTCAAGCATATGTTCTGCATAAGGTTCCCAATCTGTCGCCATGTGGAAAACACCACCATCAATTAATTTACTGCGAATTTTTTCTGCGAAAGGCACCTGCACAATACGGCGTTTATTGTGTTTCGCTTTATGCCATGGATCAGGGAAGAATAACTGAACCATTTCCAAGCTACCGTTCGGGATCATGAAGTCTAAAACTTCGATAGCATCGTGGCACATCACACGTAAGTTGGTGACATTTTCTTCTTTTGCCGATGCCAAACAAGCTCCAACACCCGGTGCATGCACTTCAATTCCCAGAAAGTTTTTATCTGGGTTTTGTGCTGCCATCGTGACTAATGAGGCGCCCATTCCAAATCCAATTTCCAGAGTAACCGGATTTGAATTATTAAATAGTTTTGCGAAATCAAAGGGTTCGTTAACAAAATCGATACCCATTTCTGCCCATTCGCTTTCTAATGCCTCTTCCTGACGTTTTGTCAGACGCCCTTGACGGCGGACAAAACTACGGACACGGCGCATAACCCGCCCTTCTTCATTATATTCGGGGGAGATAACGTTATTGATCATAATAAAGTTCTAAAAAATTCGTTGTCCAATTAGATAATGTGCCAACAAGAGTATAAAAAAAACCAAACATACCTAATTAATTAATATCTAAGTATGGTGGGAAAGGGAGTTTAGCAAAACTTCTCGGATCTTGCAGTTGATAATTGGATAACTTTACACAAGAAGCGGTTTACAGCCACCACGGTCTATGTTGCAATCCTCATCATGACTGAAATAGCGATAAAAATATTATAAATAATGGAAGCTCAACAATTTTCAAGCGCCGTGCTCAAGTGGTATCACAAATACGGTCGTAAAACCTTGCCATGGCAGCAGGAAAAATCCTCCTACCATGTTTGGCTCTCTGAAGTCATGTTGCAACAGACCCAAGTCAGCACTGTCATTCCCTATTTTGAAAAATTTACTCAACGCTTTGCCGACGTCACTGCATTGGCAAATGCGCCCCTTGATGAAGTTCTGCATTTATGGACGGGGCTCGGTTATTACGCCCGAGCACGCAATCTACATAAAGCAGCTCAAGTCATTGCGACTCAATATCAAGGTCAATTTCCGACGACATTTGGGGAAGTTAATGCGCTTCCTGGTGTTGGACGTTCCACCGCAGGTGCCATTCTCTCCCTTTCTCAAAAACAGCACTATCCCATTTTAGATGGGAATGTAAAACGTGTTTTAGCTCGCTGTTATGCCGTCGAAGGCTGGCCAGGGAAAAAAGAGGTGGAAAACCGCCTGTGGGACATTAGCACCAAGGTCACGCCTAACGTTGAAGTGGAATACTTTAACCAAGCCATGATGGATCTTGGCGCGATGGTATGCACCCGTAGCAAGCCAAAATGTGAATTATGCCCGCTCAATACAGGCTGTATTGCATACGCTAACCATGCTTGGCAGGAATATCCGGGTAAAAAACCGAAACAAAAAATTCCTGAAAAAAGTGCCTGGTTCTTGATCCTTCAACACCAAGATAATGTCTGGTTAGAGCAACGACCGCCATCCGGTATTTGGGGGGGATTATTCGCCTTTCCACAGTTTGAAAGCCATGAGCAACTGGCTCAATGGCTGGCTGATTCTGGTCTGCAACATGACATACCAGAACAATTAATTGCTTTTCGCCACACGTTTAGCCATTTCCATTTAGATATTATCCCTGTAAAAGTTAATATTCAGGCAGTTAACTCTGCCATGGATGAAGGTAATGGACTCTGGTATAACTTACACCTAGGCGCAACCGTTGGGCTCGCTGCACCGGTTGAAAGTTTACTAAAACAACTTGCCTTATTATCTGATATTTGAGGAAAAATTAAATGAGTAGAACCATTTTTTGCACTTTCTTACAACGTGACGCTGATGGGCAAGATTTTCAGCTTTACCCTGGCGAATTAGGAAAGCGTATTTTTAATGAGATTTCGAAAGAAGCATGGAGTCAATGGATGACCAAACAAACGATGCTGATCAATGAAAAGAAGCTCAACACCATGAATCCAGATGACCGTAAAATGTTGGAACAAGAAATGGTGAAGTTCTTATTTGAAGGTCACGATATTCAAATTGATGGCTATACCCCAGAAAAATAGTTTTTAGGTCTATACCTATCGTTCCTCAAGTTGCATGGCTTGGTTTGCTCCCCCCTGCAACTTGAACGCTTTTGATTCAATGAACGAAATAGTAAATAGCTTGCATTAATATTGTGGATCGTATGAAAAAATTACTCACACTCACATTGTTGATTCCCCTGATTGTTTCTTGTTCTAGTAATCAGAAATCTGACTTTAATCCTGACTATGTCAAAGATACTAATGGCTTTGATATTTTGATGGGGCAATTTGCTCATAACATCGAAAATATTTGGGGGATTAAAGAAGTTCTCATTGCAGGTCCCAAAGACTATGTGAAATATACCGATGAGTATCGTACTCGTAGCCACATTAACTTTGATGCAGGAACCATCACGGTCGAGACAATTTCTGCTGTTGAACCGTCAGCACACCTGAAGAAAGCGATTGTCACTACATTATTGATGGGCGATGACCCGAACTCCATCGACCTCTATTCCGATATTAACGACATTCCCTACAGTAAAGAGCCATTCCTGTTTGGTCAGGTTATGGACAATATGGGCGAACCTATTCGTTGGGAGTGGCGCGCTAATAAATTTGCAGATTATCTGATCAGCAATAAAATGCAGCGCAGGCAGTCCGGCATGAATATCGTTTGGTCGGTTACCATGCAATTGGTGCCAAACCACCTCGATAAACGCGCCCATAAATATCTGCCTTATATTAAAAAATCCTCTGCAAAATACGGTGTAGATGAATCACTGATTCTGGCGATCATGCAAATTGAATCAAGCTTCAACCCTTATGCCGTTAGCCGCTCTGATGCGTTAGGCTTGATGCAAATTATGCCGAACACCGCAGGTAAAGACGTATTCCGTTCTCAAGGTAAATCCGGTGTACCAAGCCGCAGCTACCTGTTTGACCCTGAGCAAAACATTGATACAGGCACCGCTTACTTAGCTATCTTACAAAATAGCTATTTAGGAGAGATTAGTAACCCAACCTCACGTCGCTATGCGGTGATCACAGCCTATAACGGGGGTGCAGGTAGTGTGTTGCGTGTATTCCATAATGATAAAAAGCAAGCCGCTCAACGAATTAATAATTTAGAGCCAGGTGAGGTTTACGAGACACTTTCGACCAAACACCCTGCGGCAGAATCTCGTAATTACCTGATTAAAGTTAATAAGGCGCAGAAAAAGTATTTACGCTAATAAACCATTAAAATAGCAACATAAATGCCAGATAACCCTCAACGTTTCTGGCATTTTTTTTTCACTTTTTGTGAGTTTTTACATTGATTTGATTAAAATTTAATTCAAACGCTGAAAAAAAACGCATTCAATCAAAAGTTTTTAGAAACCGCCTTGACTCACCCTCTTAAATCAGGTTTAATACGCTCC
>NZ_JAMPSW010000034.1:0-37718 GCF_028484855.1 Providencia sp. PROV033
TCTAATACAAATTAAATAATGAAATTATATTTCAAATTGTAACCAAAAACGATTGTCAATTAATCAGTACATAAACAGCCTACCTATTTATGCAGATTAATGGGAAAATAGCCGCATCTGATATTTTTTAATCCTCTTCAAGGTGACCATGAGCCCAGAATTACAGAATTTAATCAGCCTAATTAAACTCGAAAAAATTGAAGAAGGTATTTTTCGGGGACAAAGTGAAGATCTTGGTTTGCCGCAAGTTTTTGGCGGGCAAGTTGTTGGACAAGCAATGTATGCTGCAAAACAAACCACGCCAGAAGAGCGGATTATCACTTCCTTTCACAGCTATTTTCTACGGCCTGGGGACAGCCAAAAACCAATTGTCTACGATGTAGAAATCTTGCGTGATGGTGGAAGCTTTAGTACACGCCGCATTAGTGCTATCCAAAATGGTAAACCTATCTTCTTTATGACGGCTTCTTTTCAAGAACAAGAAGACGGTTTTAACCATCAGAATCTAATGCCTGATGTTCCTGCGCCAGAACAATTAATTTCGCAGGATGAAATCATTCAACGTTTCGCGGATCAACTGCCCGATGCAGTTAAAAAATATGCGTTACGACCTAATCCTTTTGAATTTCGTCCTATTGAGTTCTATAGCCCGTTTGATAGTGCACCTCAAGAACCCTTTCGCTATATTTGGTTTAAAGCCAAAGGTGAGCTCCCCAATAGCCCTGAGCTACATGACTACTTACTAGGCTATGCATCAGACTACAATTTCCTACCGGCCGCATTACAACCGCACGGGCGAGGTTTCATGGAGCGGGACTTGCAAGTTGCAACCATTGACCATTCCATGTGGTTCCATAGACCTTATCGCATTGATGAATGGTTACTATATGCCATTGAAAGCCCTTCCGCTTCCGGTGGGCGTGGTTTTGTTAAGGGGCAAATTTATAACCAGCAAGGAGATTTAGTGGCAACAACCGTACAAGAAGGTGTTATTCGTAAGAGAAAACCTCGCTAATACCCACAATCTCTTATCTCTGCTCATGAAATGAAAGTAAGCCATTACTTCTCAAGATATTAAGAGCCTTCTACTACGAGGCTCTTTTATTTGATATCTCATAGAATACACCACGCTATTGGAGCAATATCTGTCAGTAAGCACTAACTAAACTAATAATGCTTCCGCTGCTTCATCACGGGAATTCAATGATTCGCCAACCTGCTGTAATTGATACATTTGATAATAGCGCCCTCCCTGTTGGAGGAGCTGAGCATGAGTTCCTTGTTCTACAATCATCCCTCGATGTAATACGACAACATGGTCTGCATCTACAATGGTGGATAAGCGATGAGCAATCACAACCAATGTAGTATTTTGACGAATAACGCGTAGTGCCTTCTGAATTGCCTGTTCGGTCCCCGAATCAATATTCGCGGTGGCTTCATCCAAAATCAAAATTTTCGGTGTTATCACCAGTACTCGAGCAATCGCCAATAATTGGCGTTGCCCCACAGATAAAGTATTCCCTTGTTCACCTAATAAAGAGTCTAATCCATCCGGTAATTCACGAACATGTTGAGCTAATTGTACGGTTTCAAGCACTTCCCACACTTTTTCTTGGGAAACCTCACGCCCTAATGCCACGTTATCAAAAAATGAAGCCGCCAATACAACGGGATCTTGCTGTACCATGGCAATACCATTGCGTAATACTTGATGAGACAGTGAGTTTAGGTCTCTCCCATCCAGTAATATTTCCCCTTCTTGCCACGGGTAATAACCCATAATTAAGTTTGCGATAGTGCTTTTCCCACTCCCCGTATGCCCAACCAATGCAACAAAATGGTGTTCAGGTACAGACAAGTTAATATCATCAAGGACTTTTTTATCTGCACGATAAGCAAACGAAAGATGCTTAATTTCAATCGCCCCACCTTGCAATGGCGCAATATTTTCGCCATACCCTTGCTGTGGACTATCCATTAATTCAAAAACACGTTCACCGGAGACAACCGCTTGTTGCAGCATCGATTGTTGAGAAGTTAATTCAATGAGTGGTTCGTTTAATCGTCCCAAATAGTTAATGAAAACATACAGGACCCCAACCCCAACGGTGCTGGTTCCGTCAAACCCAAATAGCAACAACAATCCACACAGTACACAAGCGGAAAACAGGCTTAGTAACGGTCTGAGGAGTAACCCATCCAATTTCAATGCTTTCATTCTTGAATGGTAATGATCTTCACTCGCAGACAACATTTTTTGACCAAATCTCGCTTGTTGTAGAAATTGTTGAATGACTGTCATACCGTTAATAACTTCATTAAAGCCGTTATTAATATCCGCTAAATATGCCCTAACTCGGCGTACAATTGGTGTACTTAGGCGTTGATAAACCAGCATAACAACCAGTACCGCTGGAAATATTAATACCGCAATGGACGCCATTTTCCACTCTAAAGAGAACATCGCCACTAACATAGCGCAAATCAATGCTAAGCTACGAAATACGGTTGGTACGACCATAACAAACAGGTCTTTGATGACTTCAGTGTCGTTAGTCACTCGGGAAATAATCTGCCCTACGGGTTGCTTATCAAAAGCACTCAAAGGCTGGCGTAAAGCCGCATTCATCACATCCGTTCGTAAGTTTTGTACCACACCAACAGATGCTTGGTTAAACAGTATTTTTTGATAGTAATGGAGGAGTGCGGCGATAATTTGCAATGCAATAAATCCTATCACCATATATAACGTAAGCGGCATGATAATCTGTTTTTTTGCCACCATGTTGTCAATAAAGTAACTAATAAGTAAGGGTCCACTCACTTCTGCTGCGGCTGCCAGCCACAGCATCGTTATCGCGATCACCATCGTCCGACGGTAAGTTTTACCATAAGATAATAAGCGTTTTAGTGCCGGCCATAGCGGCTTTTTCTGGTTCATAGGTCACCATCCAAAGCAGCTTCAATTTGCTGATAATGATACATATCACTGTACCAACCTGATTCCTTAACTAACTCTTTGTGAGTTCCCTTAGCAACAATCCCACCATGACATAACACGAGGATATTATCAGCATCGACCAAAGCAGATAAACGATGGGCACTAATAATCAAAGTTCGCCCCTGTCTCCAGTCACTCAAATTTTGCAAAATAACGTGTTCCGTTTGCCCATCTACCGCAGATAACGCATCATCCAAGACCAATATCTCGGCATTTTTCAAAATGGCTCTCGCAATGGAAATGCGCTGTTTTTGCCCACCGGAAAGCATGACTCCACGTTCTCCCACTTGGGTTTGATACCCTTCAGGTAGCCGTAGAATATCTTCATGAACACAAGCAATACGAGCAGCATCTTCTATTTGTGCCATAGTGGCATCTGGCTGCCCAAGAGCGATATTATTTGCCACTGTATCCGAAAACAGGAAAGCGGATTGATTGACGATAGATAGCCTAGCCCGCCATTCATCGAGCTGAATATCAGTAAGTGGCTTATGCTGATAACTAATTTCGCCATCACTCACATCAAAATGACGTTGTAGTACAGTAATTAGTGTCGATTTACCGGACCCCGTTGGTCCACATAAACCAAGAAATCCACCAGGCTTCAACGTAAATTGAATGTCTTTCAGAGCATACCGCTGAGTTTCAGGATAAGAAAACGTTCGGATATTCACACTTAACTCGCCTTTTTCAGCGAGCAAACTTTGGTTACCATCTTTAATCACTAATGGCTCATTGAGTAAACTTAAAATTCGGCTATAAGCTGCACTACCACGCTCAACGATATTAAACATCCATGCAAGCGCTAACATTGGCCAAATCATCAAACCTAAGTACATCACGAAACTGGTGAGCTCCCCGAGAGTCAAGGTATTATTCAATACCATCCAGCTCCCACCAGCTATGGCTAATAGGTTTGCCATACCAATTGCCATAAAAATGGTCGGGTCAAAGCGAGCATCAATCTTTGCGACATGCATATTGCGTCGCCCTGCTTCAGTGGCAACTTGTTCAAACTGGTTAGATTGATGATCTTCCAGACCAAATGCTTTAATCATTCGAATGCTGGTTAAGCTTTCTTGAGCATGGTTATTTAAAGAAGAGAAAGCGCCCTGAGCGTGTTTAAAGCGGTGGTGAAGTTGGTCGCCATAGCGCTTAATAACCAATGCCATAATAGGCATAGGGATCAGGGCAAGCAGTGTTAATTGCCAACTAATTTCAATACTCATCATGATAAGGACAGCACATCCCATCACTAAAGAGTCTACAAGGGTCAGCACCCCTTCCCCCGCAGCAAATACCACGCGGTCGACATCATTCGTAGTCCGAGCAATAAGATCGCCTGTACGATATTTCAAATAAAATGGTTGGTTTTGTAAACTGAGTTGTCGATAGATTTGTTGCCTCAACTGAACGGCTAACTTATAGGAAGCACCAAACAACCATAACCGCCAAACATAACGTAACCCATAAACCGTTAAGGCAATAGCTAACATCGATAAGACGTAATTAACAAGTTGTTGATTAGTCATCGAGCCTTTACTTATGCCGTCCACAATCACACCAACGAAACGTGGAGGAATTATCTGTAGAATGGCAATAACCACAAGAAAACAAATAGCGCCGAGATAACGACGCCATTCGCTTATAAAATACCAACGTAACTGTGAAAATAATCGCACGTATTACTGCCTTGAATGATGTTAGTAACTGCCTACTTTCTTTATTGTTAATGACTTTGTGTTTTAGCCTATATGGCGCCAATTTAAGTAAGCTAAATTAGTCGGGAATGGGCAGTACTGTCGTATATTTGATTTTTTCCATTGCAAAACTGGAGGTTACATCAATTAAGCCGTGAACACCATTAACCAACTTCTTATAGAATAGATCATAGGATTTCATATCATGGACTTCAACCTGCATCAGGTAATCATATTCTCCCGCCATACGATAAAATACTAAAACCTCAGGAAGCTTTTCGACAAAGGAAACAAACTGCGCGTACCATTCACTATTGTGCTGCTGGGTTTTAATCATGACAATGACGGTCAATCCTAATCCTAGTTTTTCTCCATCAAGGAGTGTGACACGACCTCGAATATAGCCTTCATCTTCTAGTCGTTTTAATCGCTTCCAACATGGCGTGGAAGTTAAGTTAACGGCTTCCGCTAATGAATTTAATGATAGGCTGCTGTCATTTTGTAATAAGCCAAGTAGTTTTTTATCTATTTTATCCAGCATATATAGCCCCTAGGCGGATTCCTGTATCAGCAAAATTCTATCATGATGAAATAATAAAGCTGTTATGAATTGCAAGTATTGTAGAATAACTTTGCATAAATAGCCGAAAAATAGCATAAATTGCTTATACCATAAGGGTATAGTACAAAAACAAGCTGTTCATTACGCTTCTAGACCGCTAACATAGGGCTCAATTAATTTCCTCATTATTGCAAGCTCAGGAGAGACTTATGAAACGCGCCGTTGTCGTCTTCAGTGGAGGGCAAGATTCAACGACCTGCCTAATTCAAGCACTCAAAGATTATGATGAGGTTCACTGTGTGACCTTTGATTATGGGCAACGTCACCGCTTAGAAATTGAGGTCGCACAAAAATTGAGCCTCCAATTAGGTGCAAAAGCGCATAAAGTTCTCGATGTCTCATTACTCAACGAACTTGCGATAAGCAGCCTAACCCGTGACAATATCCCTGTCCCTGATTATGAAGAAAGTGAAGCAAGTGGGCTTCCAAGTACCTTTGTGCCTGGTCGAAATATTCTATTTCTGACGCTTTCCGCCATTTATGCTTATCAGGTCAACGCAGAAGCAGTGATCACTGGCGTGTGTGAAACTGATTTCTCGGGCTACCCTGATTGCCGTGACGAGTTTGTCAAAGCACTGAATCATGCTGTCAATTTAGGGTTAGCAAAAGATATCCGTTTCGAAACACCGCTTATGTGGTTAGACAAAGCTCAAACTTGGGCTCTTGCTGATTACTATGGGCATCTTGAAACTATCCGTACACAAACACTGACTTGCTACAATGGTATCCAAGGTGACGGCTGTGCTGAATGCGCAGCATGTCATTTACGTAGCAAGGGTTTGAATTATTATCTCAATAATAAGCAAACCGTTATGGACTCCCTACTCAAACACCTCAATAGCATTAAGTAATTCAGCCGGCCAACCAAGACTGCCCCTCGGTTGGCTATACTTCAATACATGCATCTATTTTATTTTTCAAAGACTCAATCTTTTCGTGTAATTCATCTTCAATCACCATCGCTTTATTGCTTTTTCCATCAATGAACACAAAAGTGACATAGGCATCGGAAACCACTTCGTCTTCACCATTACGGTGACGAATAATTTGCTGGTAACAAACAGCACTTTTAACACCGATTTTATCGATTTTTGACGTCACGGTCAGTTCATCCCCCAAACCAACAGCTTGGAAGTAGTTCACATTGATATTTACAGCAGCCATAATAATTTTGTGCTGGATAGCCCACTCAATGAGATTTGCCTTTCCCATCCAATCCCATCTATCCGCTTCGTAAAATTCTAAATATCGAGCATTATTTACATGTTGGAACACATCAATGTGGTAACCGAGTACTTTAATCTGTATCGCCATAACTACTCCGACCAGTTAATTTATTTGGTAACATAAAAATAACAAATATTTAGAAACTCTGCTGAATAAATCTCACTTATCAGACTTGGCTCTCATATTTACTTTTTAAATCAAATTGATTAGAACAAAACATACCGACTAATAATTTTTAACTTATATTTAGAATTTAATTTCAATAACTGAGCACTTAAAACATTCTTTTTATCTACATAAAGTTAGCTCACAATGAAGTGAGCTAATATTTTGCTAAAGCACGAGTTTTTCTCGATTTTTTTCTAAAAATGCCGGACCTATTCCTTGTACCTCAAGAATATTTTCTATGGCATTAAAAGCCCCAAACTTCTCTCGATATTCGACAATAGCTTGCGCTTTCTGCTTACCTATACCGCTGAGTTTTCTCGCTAACTCTTCTGCACTCGCTTGATTAATATTGACCTGATCAGGGGAAGTTAAGTGATTTGTACTTTTTATTTCATCACTATTTTGAGACTGCATAATCGAAGTCACCGGTTTTTCTGTTTCCGCTTTCTTTACCGCCGCAGAGACGGATAAAGGGCACAATATCGCAACCATTAACACTGTCCCTAATCCTTGTTTAATATATTTATTCCATTCCATCATTGTTCTCCTATGTGTGTTGAAACTCCACAATGCCAGAGAATTTTTTCAAAAACTTTTCTTCGAACTATACAATGCGAAAGGCCACCCTATGGGTGGCCTTCTATTACATATATTGCATTTTTAATTGCGAAGCACTTCGCAACTATCCTATGCTGAAAGCTTATTCTAAGCTTTGTACTTCAATTTTTGCATTTGTACGTAAGTTCAGCATTAATGCTTCATTCACAGCAGAGCTCATTGCACCACGATATTCGTTAGCTAACTGATTAAGTTCATCCGCAGTTGGTTGACCTAAAGTGACTTTATCTAGTTGGACAATCAACAGGTTATCTTTTTGATCATAAGCGATTGCATACGTTGGCTTGCCTTCTGCCGGTGGTGTCATTTTCATTGCAACACCCGTTACATCAGTAGCTGGAGCAAGGAATGAAACCGTTTGAACAGCACCAAACTGGGTATCAGCGGCTTTCAGTGCTTCGTCACCTTTACCTGCTTGTAACGCTGCCAGTAATTTCTCACCATCTGCTTTTAACTGTGCAGATGCTTTTTGGCGCTTAACCAATGCTTCAATATCCGCTTTTACCGTCTCGAATGGCTCAATTGATTCCGCTTTATATTGAGCAACACGTAAGACAAACGCACGGTCACCTTCCACGTTAATAACATCTGAGTTAATGCCTGTTGAACCGTTTTTATCCACTAAGCGTTCGCTGAATACTTCATTAACCACCTTAGGGAAATTCAGTTCTGCTGGCGGGTTTTGACGATCAAACCAACCTGTAGTGACCACTTTGAGACCGGAAATGCTTTCAACGGAGGCTAATGATTCATTGTCATTCGTTGCTGCTTCACTGACTTTTTGTTGTAAGTCATAGAATTGTTTAACGCTTTTATCTTGAACCAAACTAGTTTCGATGCTGGATTTTACTTCATCAAAAGGCTTAACAGCTTCCGGCTTCACATCATCTAAACGGAATAAAACATAGTTATCTTGAACTTTGATTGGCGCAGAAACTTGACCTTTTTCAGTTAAATTAGCGCTAATAATTTCACTTGGCGTGGAGGTCGCTTCCATCCAGCCAATCACGCCTTTATTGCCCGCACTGAATTTATCTGTCGATTTTTCTGTCGCAAGTGTTGCGAAATCAGCACCACCTTTCAGTTCAGCTTCTAAAGCTTGCGCATCTTTTTCTGATGCAACTTGGATCATGCTATAAAGCTTTTGTTCTGCTTTCGTGAAGTTTTTCAGATTTTGTTCGTAGTAAGATTTCACTTCTTCATCAGTGACTGACGCTTTAGGCATTGATGCTGCGTCCATTTCTACGTAACTCACTTGAACTTGTTCAGGCGAGATAAAACTGTTTTGGTTTGCCGCGTAATAAGCTTTCAGCTCATCTTCAGTCACTGTTTGTTTTGCTTGTAATGCAGCCAATGACAACGTTGCAGTGCGTACCTCACGCTCTTGCATAAATAATTCAGCGTAAGCTTTAACTTCCGAAGGTAGCGCAAATTCTGTTCCGGTGAACGATTTACCTAATTGTGCACGCACTAAATCTTGACGAATTTGAGCGGCAAAATTGTCTGCATTGATATTGTAACGGCTTAAAATTTCGCGATATTTTTCACTATCAAACTTTCCATTAGTTTGGAAAATTTGCATAGCAAAAATAGCCTGCTCAATTTGTTGATCGCTGGCAGAAAGTTGTAATTCATTAGCATATTGATTAATCAATTGATTATTGATTAAGTTATTCAAAGCTTGGGTACGCAGCTCTTTCATGTAGTTGTCATTACTCGCAACTTCAGAGAATTTATCTCCTAAGTATTCTTGTAACGACTGGCGTTCTTGCTGGAAAGCTTGCTGTAATTGTTCCTTGCTTATTGGCTGTCCATTGACTTCAGCAGCATTATTACTTGAGCCACCAATCACATAGCCAGCAACACCTGTCAGCACGAATGACAAGATAATAATAGCTAACAACACTTTAATAAAAGGACTGTTCGCCTTCGTGCGTAGATCTTCCATCATAAAAAGGCTTAACTCCGCTTTGCTTTGTTGAATTTCTTAATATTACGCTAATTTTAACTCAGATAGAAAAAAAAGCGCACCATTTCCATGGCGCGCTTATATATTAGCTGATTAAAGACATTACGTCAGTTTGAGTTTTCGCAAAAATGCGTGAAAGACGAAACTAAACTCAATTAACCGTTAACAGCGTCTTTAAGACCTTTACCTGCACGGAATGCAGGTACTTTTGCCGCAGCGATTTTAATTTCTTTACCTGTCTGCGGGTTACGACCAGTACGTGCTGCGCGTTGACGTACGTTAAAAGTACCAAAACCAACTAAAGTAACATCATCACCCTTGCTCAGAGACGTCGTTACAGAAGCAACGAAAGCGTCGACTACGCGACCTGCTGCGGCTTTAGAAATATTCGCTTCTGCAGCGATTTTTTCAATCAGTTGAGACTTATTCACTATTATCATCCCCATATTAGTTTTGACTTTATCGGTTAATTAACCAACTACAGTATAGTTAACATTACTAAGTATAGTTAATTAATGATGCAGCCGTTATATCAATCCTGAATATTAATGGCAAGAAAACAGATAGTACGCTAACCATTATCAGAATCTTCGCTAAATTAACGACGAAAAAAAAGGCTGACAAGCCCTAAATTAGCTGTCAGCCTTACTTTTATACAAACTTCTTGATTCAGCTCACTCTTTTAGCTTTCTTTTGGACCACTTCAGCCCCAAAAGGAGGATTGACCAATGCTAATGAGAGTACTTCCTCAATTGTCTTAACAGGATGAATTTGCAAATCAGCAATCACATTCTGAGGGATTTCTTCTAAATCACGCTTGTTATCATCTGGGATCAGCACGGTTTTAATACCACCACGATGAGCTGCCAGTAATTTTTCTTTTAGCCCACCAATTGGTAATACTAAGCCTCGTAACGTAATTTCACCTGTCATTGCCACATCCGCTTTCACAGGGTTACCCGTTAAGCAAGAAACCAGTGCCGTTGACATCGCGATACCCGCACTTGGACCATCTTTTGGTGTTGCGCCTTCCGGAACATGAACGTGAATATCACGTTTTTCGTAGAAGTCACTGTTAATGCCTAGTTTTTCCGCGCGAGCACGAACAACCGTCAGTGCAGTTTGGATTGACTCTTGCATCACTTCACCCAAAGAACCCGTATATGTTAGCTTACCTTTACCAGGTACACAGGCAGTTTCGATGGTTAATAAATCACCACCCACTTCTGTCCAGGCTAATCCAGTAACTTGCCCTACACGGTTTTCAGTATCAGCATGACCATAGTCAAAACGACGAACACCCAAGTAATCTTTCAGGTTATCTGCTGTTATCTCAATATGCTTCAGTTTTTTATCCATCAGCAATGCTTTAACAGCTTTACGACATAATTTAGAGATTTCACGCTCTAAACCACGCACGCCAGCTTCACGAGTGTAATAACGAATGATGCTCATGAGTGCACCATCATCGATAGATAACTCACCTTTTTTCAAGGCATTACGCTCGATTTGTTTGGATAACAAATGTCTTTTAGCAATATTCAGCTTTTCGTCTTCGGTATAACCAGAAAGACGGATTACTTCCATACGGTCTAATAATGGAGCAGGAATATTCATCGAGTTCGATGTCGCGACAAACATCACGTCAGACAGATCATAGTCAACTTCCAGATAATGGTCGTTGAATGCTACGTTTTGCTCTGGATCTAACACCTCTAATAGTGCAGACGCAGGATCACCACGCATGTCTGATGACATTTTGTCGATCTCATCCAATAAAAAGAGTGGGTTTTTAACCCCAACTTTCGCCATTTTTTGGATAAGTTTGCCCGGCATTGAACCAATGTAAGTACGGCGGTGACCGCGGATTTCCGCTTCATCACGTACCCCACCCAGCGCCATACGAGTGTATTCACGTCCTGTCGCTTTTGCGATGGATTGGCCCAGTGAGGTTTTACCTACACCTGGAGGTCCAACTAAGCACAGAATCGGCCCTTTGATTTTGCTAACACGGCTTTGAACCGCGAGATATTCAAGGATACGGTCTTTGACTCGTTCTAAACCATAATGGTCAGTATCGAGCACTTCTTGTGCTTTCACTAAGTCTTTTTTAACTTTACTGCGTTTATGCCATGGAACCTGAACCATCCAATCAATGTAGCTACGAACAACTGTCGCTTCCGCTGACATTGGAGACATCATTTTCAGCTTCTGCAATTCTGCTTCCGCTTTTTCTTGAGCCTCTTTTGGCATTTTTGCTTCTTCGATTTTACGTTTCAGCGATTCGTTTTCATCTGGAGCATCATCCATTTCGCCAAGTTCTTTTTGAATCGCTTTCATTTGCTCATTCAAATAGTACTCGCGTTGGCTTTTTTCCATCTGCTTTTTCACGCGGTTGCGAATGCGTTTTTCAACTTGCAGTAACTCAGTTTCTGACTCCATCATTGCCATCAGGAACTCAACACGCTCAGCAATATTTGCCATTTCTAAAACGCGTTGCTTATCTGCCAGTTTTAACGGCATATGTGAAGCAATTGTGTCAGCCAGTTTATCTAACTGATCTTGCTCAATCGTATGCAGTGAAGTCAAAACTTCCGGTGGAATTTTTTTGTTCAGTTTGATGTAACTTTCAAATTGGCTAACGATAGTGCGATATAAAACTTCTTGCTCTTTTTCGTCGACCAATTCAGCAGCGCTAGGCTCTTTAGATGCATCATCGTAAATAGCCGCTTTCGCACTGTCATTGGGTAAATACTCAGCTTGAGCTAAGAAATATTCACCATTGTCAGTCAGGCTAGTAATACGTGCGCGACGTAATCCTTCGACTAACACCTTAACGGTACCATCAGGTAACTTCAGCATCTGAATCACAGACGCAATTGTCCCAACAGTATATAAGTCATTCACCCCAGGTTCATCGGTTGAGGCTTCTTTTTGCGCAACCAGCATCACTTGCTTATCATGATCCATTGCTGCTTCCAGACTGTGAATGGATTTTTCACGTCCAACAAACAGTGGGATCACCATATGTGGGTACACCACTACATCACGCAGAGGCAATACTGGTATTTCAATGCGTTCGGAACGCTCTGGATTCATAAAGCTCTCTCTTCGTTTAGCACACGCCAGTTAAGGGTTTCTGCTTATAACAGAAAAAATTCTTGCAAAACACTGTTATATAAACAGCGCTATTTCAAAATAAGGAAACCACAACTAAGAATATAAACTATATGGGGACAAGATTTTAGCATTCAATGGTTAGTTAAGCATAAAAAACAAAATGAGGGTTCCCCCTCATTTTATTTGATTATTTATTGAACACAGGTGAGAAGTTAATTATCACCAGAAGCTTGAGCATCCGGCTTGCTGTATATCAGCAGCGGTTCAGACTGTTCATTAATCACGTTTTCATCTACAACCACTTTTTCAACATCACTCATTGAAGGTAGGTCATACATGGTATTTAGCAAGGCAGCTTCAACAATTGAACGTAAGCCTCGAGCTCCCGTTTTACGCGCCATTGCTTTTTTCGCAATCGCTGTTAATGCTTCTTCACGGAACTCTAATTCAGTACCTTCTAAATTAAACAGCGCTTGGTATTGCTTAGTTAACGCATTCTTAGGCTCTTTCAGAATCTGAATAAGTGCTTCTTCACTCAACTCAGTCAGTGTAGCAACGACTGGAAGACGCCCAATGAATTCAGGGATCAAACCAAACTTGATCAAATCTTCAGGTTCAGCTTGAGTGAGTAATTCCCCCTCAGTAGCCTTCTCTGATTCGCCTTTAACTTGTGCTGCGAAACCGATACCCGAACGAGTATTCAGACGCTGACCAATCACTTTATCCAGACCTGCGAATGCACCACCACAGATAAACAGAATTTTCGAGGTATCTACCTGTAAAAATTCTTGTTGAGGATGCTTACGACCACCTTGTGGTGGAACAGCTGCAACAGTACCTTCGATCAGTTTCAGTAATGCTTGCTGCACCCCTTCACCGGATACATCGCGCGTAATAGATGGGTTATCAGACTTGCGCGAAATTTTATCAATTTCATCGATATACACGATACCACGCTGAGCTTTTTCGACGTCATAATCACATTTTTGCAACAGCTTCTGAATGATGTTTTCAACGTCTTCACCCACATAACCTGCTTCAGTCAATGTCGTCGCATCTGCCATTGTGAATGGCACATCCAGATAACGCGCTAAGGTTTCTGCTAATAATGTTTTACCGCTACCAGTAGGACCGATTAGCAGAATATTACTTTTGCCTAATTCCACGCCATCACTAGTTTTATCGCCATTACGAAGGCGTTTATAGTGGTTATAAACCGCAACCGCTAAGACTTTTTTAGCTTTTTCTTGGCCAATAACGTAGTCGTCAAGATGCTGTCTGATTTCATGGGGAGTCGGCAATTCACTACGCTCACGATGCGGAGCCAGTTCTTTGATTTCTTCACGGATGATGTCGAGGCACAAATCCACACACTCATCACAAATATAGACTGACGGACCGGCAATCAGCTTACGCACTTCATGCTGACTTTTTCCGCAGAAAGAACAGTACAGTAATTTACCTGCCCCCTCTTTGCGTTTATCTGTCATCAGTAGACCTCACTTATATTTATAATGCCTTGTTTATCTAGCTTTCGTAGCAAAACAAGGCAACAAATTTTCAAAAATTTTAAGATATAAACGAATTATATCAAAATGCTCGCAAATTAACGGCTAGTATAAATATGGTCAACTAAACCATATTCTTTTGCTTCATTTGCGGATAAGAAACGGTCGCGTTCTGTATCGCGACTAATTTCTTCGATGGATTTCCCAGTATGCTGAGCCATCAATTCATTCATGCGTGACTTCACTTTCAAGATTTCTTGGGCGTGGATTTCAATGTCCGTCGCTTGGCCTTGATAGCCACCTAATGGTTGGTGGATCATAACGCGGGAGTTTGGTAAGCAGAAACGTTTACCTTTTGTACCTGCGGTTAATAAAAACGCGCCCATTGAACACGCTTGTCCCATACAGATAGTGCTAA
Source organism: Providencia sp. PROV033 (assembly GCF_028484855.1). NCBI lineage: Bacteria > Pseudomonadati > Pseudomonadota > Gammaproteobacteria > Enterobacterales > Morganellaceae > Providencia > Providencia sp. PROV033. Next base: position 14,355 of record NZ_JAMPSW010000034.1, read on the forward strand.
CATCCGGCTTAATAAATTGCATGGTATCGTAAATTGACATCCCAGCGGTGATCACACCACCTGGTGAGTTAATATACAGTTGAATATCTTTTTCTGGGTTTTCTGCTTCAAGAAATAGCATTTGAGCGACAATTAAGTTCGCCATATGATCTTCCACTTGACCCGTTAGGAAGATAATACGTTCTTTTAAGAGACGTGAATAAATATCATATGAGCGTTCACCTCGAGAGGTTTGCTCGATAACCATTGGCACAAGTGCCATTTGGGATGCTAACTGCTCCTGACCGCCAAAATGTGACATCGAAATCTCCTATTAAAAACTTTCTGGTGCTTGCGCCTAATTTGCTGTCTGTCCGCCATTTTGGGCAGGAATTGTGCTACAAACAATATTTCTAAAAAACACGTTTTCTAAATTAGTTGTATCTGTATGCTTATGATCTTCGCTTACTTCATTATTTTAGCCACTTTTTAAATAATAGGTTAAAAAGTGACAGAAGAATTAAGCCAGAACACAGTTAGAAACACTGTGATAAGCAAGATGCTCTGTTAAAGAGTTTAACACAAGTCTATCTAGTTACACGGTTTTATACTGCTGAAAAACGTGTTCCACACAAAAATCCGCTCATCATCCTGCGAACAATATTTTGATGACTCTTATTATAATTAGGGTTTAAATGTAATTTTCAAGATGATTTGCACAAAGTCTAAATATTACGGCTCTAATTGACAAAAAACCCGCAGTGAAACACTACGGGTTTTTGTTTTGTACTGCTAAAAAGAAAAATTAACCAGCTTGAACTTGGTTCATCAGCTCAGTGAAGTTAGTTTCTTTTTCAGTCACTTTAGCCGCTGCCAGAATCGTTTCTACAGCTTGCTCTTCTAACGCTAAGTTACGAACACTGTTCATCAGCTCTTCATTTTTGCTGTAGTATTCAATAACTTCTGATGGATCTTCGTAAGCAGATGCCATGTCTTCGATCAGCGCTTTAACGCGATCTTCGTCAGCTTTCAGCTCATTAGTACGAATAACTTCGCCTAACAGCAGACCAACAATTACGCGACGCTTAGCTTGTTCTTCGAACAGTTCACGTGGTAATTCCATCGCTTGTTTTTCGTTGCCACCAAAACGCTGTGCAGCTTGACGACGCAGAACATCGATTTCACCATCAACAACTGCTGCTGGAACTTCGATTTCGTTAGCGTTAACCAGACCATCTAGAACTTGCGCTTTCACACGGTTACGAACTGCATTTTTCAGTTCACGTTCCATGTTTTTACGAACTTCTGCACGCAGACCGTCTACTGAACCGTCAGCGATACCGAAACGCTTAACGAATTCTTCAGTAAATTCTGGTAGTTCACGTTGCTCTACTTTCTTCAGAACGATAGCAAACTTAGCCGCTTTACCTTTCAGATTTTCTGCATGGTAATCTTCTGGGAAGTTAACTTCGATATCGAATTCTTCACCCGCTTTATGACCCACAACGCCTTCTTCGAAGCCTGGGATCATACGACCTTCGCCCATAACCAGTGCGAAGTCTTCAGCTTTACCACCTTCAAACTCTTCACCGTCGATAGAACCAGTGAAGTTAATAGTGATACGTGAATCAGCAGTCGCTGCATCTTCAACTTCTTTCCACTGTGCTTGTTGCTTACGCAGAGTTTCCAGCATGTTGTCGAGGTCTTCGTCTTTCACGGTTACAGCTGGTTTTTCAACTTCGATAGTTTCAAAACCTTTTAATTCGATTTCTGGGTACACTTCAAACTCAACCGCATAAACGAAGTCTTTACCGTCTTCGAACATTTCTGGTTTGTAGCTTGGAGCACCAGCTGGATTGATTTTTTGTTCAATGATTGCATTGATAAAGTTACGTTGCATCACATCACCCAGAACGTCTTGCATTACAGACGCACCGTAGCGTTGTTTAACGATGTGCATTGGTACTTTCCCTTTACGGAAACCATCAACACGAACTTTCTTAGCAACGTTTACCAGCTCGCTATTCAGCGCTTTTTCAATATCAGTGGCAGGAACGGTGATTGTTACACGACGCCCAAGGCCTTGAGTCGTTTCAACAGAAACTTGCATCTTCTTACCTCAAAATAAATCTTAGTGATCGGTCTACTCCAGAGTTATGCCATTAAATCATAACGGCAATCTCCCTTCCAGAACCGGGGGCGTTACTTTCATAACGGTCATCCCTGATATCAGAAGCGTCCCGAAACCTTACTGAAAATTAGACGCAGCATTATACCGATGCATGCGCTCTGAGTCGAGAAAAGCCGATAAAAGAAGCGATCATTCCTCTTTATTTGTGACTTTTCTGACTAAAAATTCATTTTTCTCTCTCAAACTGAGGAAAAAATGTTCACTTGCGGTGACTTAAACAAACATATTTTTGCTGCTTTGTTACCATCGACGCATTGAATTAGCGATTCACACCACCTACACCACGACAAGCTGGCGATTTTAGCGCAGTATTTGCTAATTCATTCCACTCTTTCGGTGTATAGGTATGTAATGCTAATGCATGGATGCCACCTGCAAGCTCGTCTGCCAAAATAGCATAAATTTCACGATGACGACCAATCATACGTTTGTTTTCAAATTTATCGCTGACCAAAACCACTTTAAAATGGCTCTCTGAACCCGGCAAAACATTATGTTGATGACTTTCATTGATCACCTCCATGTGTTCCGGTTCAAATGCAGTCTTTAGCTTTTCACTCACTCGAGACTGCATCGTTTGTGACACATTGGCGCCCATAGAGACTCCTAAATTAATTGAATGCAGTAAAGCACACAGAAAAAAATCGCCCTAGTATACCGTTAATGGCTATCTTCTTATTATGGAAATAGCGGATAATAGCATCGACATTGTTAGGACCATGGTCTGGGAACGCAAAATATTCTTCAACTGCACATTTATGCGAATTTTTTCTCAAACTGTTGTCTAATAGTGTTGAGTTGTTGCACCCCGAACCATAACGGAACATTTTCAATTAGGAAAGATGAACTGGGAAGAATTATGTTAAGAAGACTGTGTTTTCCACTTTTTGCGTTATTTTTATTAGCGGGCTGTACAGCACCGTCGAATACGCTATCCCTCGAACCTAAAATTGCCTTACCCGCAAAAAATCCAACATTAAATGCCACTTCAATTAGTGTAAGTAGCGTTGATAACCGTCCAAACCGTTCATTAGCTGAAATTAATCGCAACGGAAGTTTAGTGGTTCTGAACCCTTCTCGCGACCCTCGTTATTTAATGCAAGAAGCGGTTGAAAAACAGATGGCAGCACGTGGGTTTATGGTGACTTCCCCAGCGAATATCAACTTAGTTGTCCAGTTAAACAAGCTGAACACTCAAGTAAGCGAAGGAAGCTTACGACATAATATTACAGTTAACTCCAGCGTAGCCGTCAATGCAACTGCGCCGAATGGTTCGACAAAAACCCGAACTTATAGCCGTAATTACAATACTCAAGGAACGTTAGGCGCAACTAACGAAAAAATTGAAGCTGCGATTAACTTAGCGTTAAGTGATTTAATTTCCGATATGGCTAAAGACCAAGAACTCGCCGATTTTATCAGACAAAATTCACGATATTAATCGCGCATTCCGAATGATTTCATACTAGTATCATTCAGGTTTTTCGAGGCTAGGCAAAGCATCCGCCGCCCCCAACCATCCCAAGCTATACTTTTAATACAGATAGCTTGGGCTGTTTCTATCTTTCTGCTGCGCAACTCTTCGCGCAATGTAATACACCAGCATCAGGCGATGAGGGAATAATGCCACGTTTTACACAGCCCAATTTTACACTACCCAATAATATCACCTTAATTTTACTGGGATTCGTTTCAGGATTGCCTCTGGCATTGACCGCTGGAACATTGCAAGCTTGGTTAACCGTTGAAAAAATTGATATTAAAACCATCGGTTTCTTTTCCCTTGTTGGTCAAGCTTATGTTTTAAAATTTCTATGGTCTCCCATGATGGATCGCTATACCCCACCATTTTTGGGGCGCCGTCGTGGGTGGTTATTAACAACACAGATTCTGCTTGTTATCAGCATTGCTGGAATGAGCTTTATGAATCCTTCAGAACATCTTTGGTGGTTAGCAGCGCTGGCGGTCACAGTCGCTTTCTGTTCCGCCTCCCAAGACATTGTTTTCGATGCATATAAAACTGACTTACTAAGTGCAGAAGAGCGTGGTATTGGCGCAGCAACGTCCGTCATGGGTTATCGCATAAGTATGTTGGTTTCTGGCGGATTGGCACTGTGGCTTGCTGACAAATTTCTCACGTGGCAACAACTTTATTTGTGCATGGCTGGACTGATGTTTATCGGTATTTTCGCGACACTTTTTGCGAAAGAGCCTCAAGAAAATACCGCGCCACCGACATCCCTAAAAGATGCTATTTATGAGCCACTTGCCGAGTTTTTCAGTCGAAATAACGCTTGGCTCATTTTATTGCTTTTAATCTTTTATAAGATGGGTGATGCGTTTGTCATGGCATTGAATACCAACTTTTTGTTGAATGCCCTTGGCTTTAGCTTAAGTGAGGTGGGAACGGTCAATAAAACCGTTGGAATGGCGGCTACCATTATCGGGGCACTATTTGGCGGTTATTTAATGAAAAACATGAGCTTATTTAAAGCTCTACTTGTCTTTGGTGTACTTCAAGGTGGCTCTAATATTGGTTACTGGTTCCTTGCTGTTACACCACCCAATATTATTAGTATGGGATCCATTATTTTCCTCGAAAATATTTTTTCAGGTATGGGAACTGCGGCCTTTGTTGCCCTATTAATGACCCTATGTAATAAATCGTTATCAGCAACACAATTTGCGCTGCTTTCAGCCTTATCCGCAGTAGGTCGTGTTTATATTGGTCCTGTTGCTAGTATTTTTGTCAGTACCTATGGCTGGCCACTATTCTATTTAATTTCCATTGGTGTGGCTGTTCCTGGCGTTTTATTACTACTCGCTTGCCGCACTTCGCTGGTTTACACCCAAACAACAGGGGAATTCCAGCGCAGAGAATTATTCCCTAAAGCCTACAAAATAGCAGTTTATGCCCTAATTATTGCCGCATCTATATTGGCTGTCTGGTTAATCAGTTTGCTAATCACATCATTTGCCAGCGTGAAAGTTTACTTGTTTACTTCCCATCTATCACTATGGTTAGCGCTTCCTTACTATCAAAACCTCATATTTAACATTGGGATAGCTATTGGATCTATGAGCCTTATTGTGGGTGGTACACTCGACTACTTGGCTGTCCGAAAAGCAACAAGACATAAACTAGCATAATGTTTTTGAAGAATTTTCATTCTATCTAATTCAAGATTCCCCAATTTGAACTAATTAATTTGGGGAATCTCTCCTATTTTCCCAAATTAGATCTCCCTAGCAAATATCACCTAAAGATTGATAAAAACGTGATACTCATCACTCATCCTTTGAAATATGTTTTTTAATTACAAATGTAAAGCCTAATATCTCACACGTTTGAGGATGATTAGTTGACAAGCTGAAAATTTGCGTAGCAACTAATTTTTATTAATACATAAATGAAAATAATGTCTTATGAAAAAAACACTACTCTGCGCTGCTGCTTTAACATCATTAGCAGGAACCGCGAATGCTGAAAATTTTCTTGGGTATCAGAATGGTTTCGCAGACATCAACGTGAACTATCTTGACTGGTCCCGTCATACAGTAAACAAATCTAAGAATACAACTCATAAGGAAGATTTTGCTTACCTCGAGCTCGAAGGCGGCGCTAACTTTAATTGGGGTGAACTGTATGGATTCTTTGATCTTGAAAACCCATTCAATAAACAACATGAAGATCCAGGCAAAAACCAACGTTACACTGTAAAAACAACAGCTCGCGTTTATATCGCAGATACTGGATTTAACTTATATGGTCATGTTTATGGTACTTGGTCTTTACCAGGTGATAAGCATGGGGGCAATTTCCATGAAGTAAATACACTGTATGGATTAGGCTATAACACTTCGATTGGCGATCTATGGTTCAAGCCTTTCGTCGCCTTACATTATGTAGACCAAACTTATTATTCTGGTAATAACGGTTATGTCGTAGGTTGGGTTGCGGGTTATAACTTTAAAATGTTCCAAGAAAATTTCATGATCACCAACTGGCACGAAATGGAATTTGCTCGTCATGAACGCTATGGTAATGGCGGTCGTGATGGCGTAAATGGAGCACTTGCTTTTTGGTGGAACGCCACTCCAAATTTAGCAGCCGGTGTCCAATATCGTTATGCTGACAATAAATTAGGTGATGATTTCTATCAAGATGCAATCATTTATACATTAAAGTATAACTTCTAGTGACAACGAAAAACTTGTATATATTTTTAATATATTTCCTTTAGTTTCAAAAATGTAACAGTTTTTCTGTATTGTTTTGCCGGTAAAGTAATCAATTTAGCTTTATCGGCAATAAATTCAGTAATTTCCCCTACCAATTCTCTTAACAATCCAATCTGTTTTCATATTTTTTTGTCAATTTTGTATATATTTTTCTTTGAAAAATTACCAAGATAATTTAGTATTCATACTGTTTTATCAAAACATACCTATAATTAGCAGCACTTTTAACTTTTTAGACGCAAAAGCTTTACATGTGATCATATTAACATAAAAAGCTAACATTTCCGTTTCTTTGCCTTACAATCATTTACACTCGCATAACCTTACCGTAAAATGCCCGCACTGATGAAACGACAATTAGATTCTTGTCATTTGGGGTCGTGGATGAGACTTATGAACTACAAAAAAAGCATTGGAGCAATCTCACTGGTTGTAGCAGCCTTATTATTAGGCGGTTGCGATATGGTGTTGATGGATCCTAAAGGCGCCGTTGGCGTAAAACAAAAAGAGCTGATTCTTATTGCAATCGGTTTAATGCTCCTTGTTGTGATTCCTGTTATTTTTATGGCGATTATCTTCGCAGTGAAATATCGTGAGTCCAATAAGTCAGCTACCTACCGTCCTAACTGGGCTCACTCTAACAAAATTGAGTTAGTCTGTTGGACAGTTCCTATCATTATTATCATTATTCTAGGTGCTATCACTTGGAAAACGACTCATGAGCTGGACCCGTATCAGCCATTAGTTAGTGATCAGGAACCTGTTACCATTCAAGTTATTTCAGCTGATTGGAAATGGATCTTTATCTATCCAGATCAAGGCATTGCTACAGTCAATGAAATCGCGTTCCCTGCTGGTGTTCCTGTAAACTTCAAAATCACGTCTGATTCTGTGATGAACTCATTCTTCATTCCATCTTTAGGTGGACAGATCTACGCGATGGCGGGTATGCAGACAAAACTTCACTTAATCGCTAACGAACCTGGTACCTATAAAGGCTTCTCAGCAAGTTATAGCGGCCACGGCTTCTCAGATATGAAATTCAATGCTATTGCAACAGCAGATCGCCAAGGCTTCGATGAGTGGGTACAGAAAGTAAAAGCATCACCAAAAACTATGGATACGATGCAGGCATTCGACGAAGTTGCTAAACCTAGCATGAACGTTCCTGTTACCTACTTCTCTAGCGTGAAACCTAAACTTTATGAAGACATTATTATGAAGTTTGGTCATGAGCACCATAAAGGTCACGCTCCTGTAGATGCTAATAATGAAGCAAATCATTCTATGCACATGGGCAACACGGCTCAAGCACAAGAATCTACAGGTCATTCAATGCATATGAGCCATAATGCTCATGCAGGCGCTGAGGAATAAGGGCATGTTTGGAAAACTAACACTGGACGCAGTTCCACTTCATGAACCGATTATCGTTATTACACTGATTGCCATTGTCCTCGGTGGACTTGGCTTAGTCGGTGCAATCACCTATTTCGGAAAATGGAAATGGCTGTGGAAAGAATGGTTAACGTCTGTTGACCATAAAAAAATTGGTATTATGTACATCATCGTTGCGATGGTGATGTTATTCCGCGGTTTCGCGGATGCGATTATGATGCGTGGTCAGCAAGTGCTGGCTTCAGCGGGTCAAGAAGGTTTCTTAAACCCTCACCACTATGATCAGATCTTTACAGCGCACGGCGTTATCATGATTTTCTTCATGGCAACTCCATTTGTTGTTGGTCTGATGAACTTAGTTGTTCCTCTGCAAATTGGTGCCCGTGACGTTGCATTCCCATTCCTTAACTCCCTGAGCTTCTGGTTCTTCGTAGTGGGTGTTGTATTAATCAACATCTCATTAGGGGTAGGTGAATTCGCACAAACTGGTTGGTTAGCATACCCTCCTCTGTCCGGCTTGGAGTACAATCCGGGGGTCGGGGTCGATTATTGGATATGGAGTCTCCAGATATCCGGTATCGGTACGCTATTAACAGGTGTTAACTTCTTCGCGACCATTATCCGCATGCGTGCACCGGGTATGTCGATGATGAAAATGCCAGTATTTAGCTGGGCAGCATTCTGTACCAACATCCTGATTATTGCAGCATTCCCAATTCTGACAGTGACCATCACGTTACTGACATTAGACCGTTATCTGGGCACCCATTTCTTCACTAACGATATGGGCGGCAACATGATGATGTACATCAACCTGATTTGGGCATGGGGTCACCCTGAGGTGTATATCCTTGTTCTACCAGTGTTCGGTGTGTTCTCAGAAATTGCAGCAACCTTCTCGAAAAAGCGTCTGTTTGGTTATACCTCACTAGTGTGGGCAACCATCGTTATCACCGTTATGTCCTTCATCGTATGGTTACACCACTTCTTTACGATGGGTTCAGGTGCGAACGTTAACGCCTTCTTTGGTATCGCTACGATGATTATCGCAATCCCTACAGGGGTTAAGATTTTCAACTGGCTGTTCACCATGTACCAAGGTCGTATCGAGTTCAAATCACCAATGTTATGGACTATCGGTTTTATCATCACCTTCTCTGTAGGTGGTATGACTGGTGTTCTGTTAGCAGTTCCGGGTGCAAACTTCGTTCTGCACAACAGCCTGTTCCTGATTGCTCACTTCCATAACGTTATTATTGGTGGTGTGGTATTCGGATGCTTCGCGGGTATGACTTACTGGTTCCCTAAAGCTTACGGCTTCACATTGAATGAGAAATGGGGTGTTCGTGCCTTCTGGCTCTGGATTACCGGTTTCTTCTTAGCATTCATGCCGTTATATATCCTTGGCTTTATGGGTATGACCCGTCGTCTGAGCCAGAATATTGACCCAACCTATCACGGTATGCTGGTTGCAGCTGCGTGTGGTGCAGGTCTGATTGCTCTGGGTATTGCTTGCCAAGTTATTCAAATTATCGTGAGTATCCGTGACCGTCATGAAAACCGTGACTTAACCGGTGACCCATGGGGTGGACGTACTCTTGAGTGGGCAACCTCTTCTCCACCACCATTCTACAACTTCGCTATTGAACCACAGATTCAAACTCGCGATGCTTGGTGGGATATGAAAGAGAAGGGTATCGCTCATAAGAAACCAACTTCATATGAAGAAATTCATATGCCGAAGAACACAGGCGCTGGCGTTATCATCGCTGCATTTAGCTTAATTTTTGGTTTCGCAATGATCTGGCACATCTGGTGGCTGGCAATCGTTGGTTTCGGTGGCATGATTGTTACTTGGATTGCAAAAAGCTTCGACGAAGATGTTGATTACTACGTACCTGTTGCTGAAATCGAACAAATCGAGAATAAGCACTTTGAAGAATTACGTAAGGCAGGTGTGAACGATGTCAACTAATACAATGACTAATCATAATGTAGCCCATGCAGAGCATGGGCACCACGATGCAGGTGCAACGAAAGTATTTGGGTTCTGGATCTACTTAATGAGTGACCTGATCCTGTTTGCTAGCTTGTTTGCAACTTATGTGGTTTTATCTGATGGCACTGCTGGCGGTCCTGCTGGTAGAGACATCTTTAGTTTGCAGTTCGTATTAGGTGAAACATTCTTACTGTTATTCAGTAGTATCACCTACGGTTTTGCAATGATTGCAATGCACAAAGAGAAAGTGGCTGCCGTTAACTTATGGCTATTCATTACTTTCTTATTTGGTCTTGGCTTCGTTGTGATGGAAGTTTATGAGTTCCACGAGCTGATCGCTGAAGGCTACGGTCCAGATCGCAGTGGTTTCTTATCTGCTTTCTTCGCATTAGTTGCGACTCACGGTATCCACGTAACTTGTGGTCTGGTTTGGATCATTCTGATGATTATCCAAAACTGTCGTCGTGGTCTGACTGCGGTTAACAAAACCCGTCTGAACTGCCTGAGCCTGTTCTGGCACTTCTTAGATGTTGTTTGGATCTGTGTATTTACCGTTGTTTATCTTCTGGGGGCTATTTAAATGAGTCATGCAAAAGATGCTCATACTGGAGCAAGCCACGGTAGCGTTAAGACATACCTGATTGGCTTTATTCTGTCAGTAATTTTGACTGTAATTCCTTTCTGGATGGTGATGAATGGAACAGCGTCACAAGGCGTTATTCTGGCAACTGTTGTTGGAATGGCAGTCGTGCAGATCCTTGTACACCTTGTCTGTTTCTTACACATGAATACATCATCAGATGAGCGCTGGAACCTGATTGCATTCCTGTTCACTATGCTAATCATCGGTATCGTTGTTATTGGCTCTCTGTGGATTATGTACAACCTGAACATCAATATGATGCTCGACTAAAGAGTTGCCGATATGTTTAAGCAATACCTGCAAGTGACCAAACCAGGAATTATATTCGGAAATCTGATTTCTGTGATCGGCGGTTTTCTGCTGGCCTCTAAAGGGTCAATTGATTACCCGCTGTTTATTGCGACTTTGCTGGGTGTATCATTGGTCGTGGCTTCTGGTTGTGTATTTAACAACTACATCGACCGTGATATTGACCGTATCATGGAAAGAACTAAGAATCGCCCTTTAGTTAAAGGGCTGATTGACCCGAAAGTTAGCCTGATTTACGCAACTGCATTAGGTATTGCTGGTATGGTGCTGCTACTCGTAGCAGCCAATGCACTGGCAATGCTACTTGCACTCATTGGTTTCATTGTGTACGTGGGCGTGTATAGCCTGTACATGAAGCGTAAGTCCGTATATGGCACGTTGATTGGCAGCCTATCAGGCGCAGCACCACCGGTTATCGGCTACTGCGCTGTCACGAATGAATTTGATGCTGGAGCTTTAATCCTGCTGTTGATATTCAGCTTGTGGCAGATGCCGCACTCTTATGCCATCGCAATTTTCCGCTTTAAGGATTATAAAGCCGCAAACATCCCTGTTTTACCGGTGATCAAGGGAATATCTGTCGCTAAGACGCATATCTTCTTGTATATCCTTGCATTTATGGTCGCAACATTAATGTTAGCGATTAGCGGATACGCGGGCTATAAATATCTGGTTGTCGGCGCTGCAGTTAGCTTATGGTGGCTCGGTATGGCAATTTCAGGTTTTAAAACTGAAAATGACGACCGAGTTTGGGCTCGCAAACTGTTCATCTTTTCTATCGTGGCGATTACATCGCTGAGTGTGATGATGTCAGTTGACCCAACCGTTTCAAGCGATACTGTTATAGCGTTAGTCCGATAATTTATTGCATTATTGACAATAAATGCGTTCAAACGGCGGTAAGTGCAAACTTCCCGCCGTTTTTCTTTGCCTGCGAATATTTTTGTGATGATTTTTATGGTTAAATAGCCACCTGCTATCAATAAGCCAATGCTTTTATATAAAAAAACATAACTCACTGATTTACCTTTAAATTAATACCAAAACAGCTGCAACCCGAAATAAAAAGAATAATTTAAGCTCATTAAGATTTAATACTCTAAATAGTTTGGGTTGTAGCAAGGCGGCAAGTGAAGCTAATCCCTAGGAACGTAGATAACTACGTGACTAGGGTTAGTGAGCGTAGCCAACACAGCTACAGCTCAAAATATAACGAGTATTTTTATGAATGATAATAAAATGACCCACCTAGAACTCCGAGCAACTTGGGGACTAGGATCCGTATTCTCCCTTCGCATGCTTGGCATGTTTATGGTGCTCCCGATCCTCACCAGTTATGGGATGCATTTACAGGGTGCTAACGAGTTTTTGATTGGTTTGGCGATTGGTATTTATGGGCTTAGCCAAGCTGTTTTTCAAATCCCATTTGGTTTGATGTCTGACCGAATTGGTCGTAAACCTCTCATTGTTTTTGGGCTACTCATTTTTATCGTGGGCAGTATTATTGCTGCACTCAGCAGCTCTATCTGGGGCATTATTATTGGGCGTGCTTTGCAAGGTGCGGGTGCCATTTCTGCTGCAGTTATGGCTTTATTATCTGATTTAACTCGCGAACAAAATCGTACTAAAGCGATGGCTTTTTTAGGTATTAGTTTTGGAGTCACTTTCGCTATCGCCTTAGTATTAGGACCGATTATCACTCACGCTGTTGGCTTAAGTGGTTTATTTTGGGGCATTACGCTATTGGCAGTTGGCGCTATCTTCGTGACCCTTTTTGTCGTCCCTAATAACACTTACCATGTTGTAAACCGAGAGTCTGCTTTCGTTAAAAGTAACTTAAAAGCGGTTTTATTCAATCCTCAACTACTCAAACTAAATGTTGGGATTTTAAGTTTACATACACTGTTGATGTCCAGCTTTGTTGCCCTCCCCTTACTTATGTCCGATGCAGGTTACTTAGCTAAAGACCATTGGAAAGCGTACTTAGTCACTATGCTAGTCGCGTTTATCTGTGTGCTGCCATTCATTATTTATGCAGAAAAACACCGTAAAATGAAGCAAGTTTTCCTATTTTGTATTTTACTCTTAGCCGCAGCAGAAATTGTTTTATGGCAATCGGGTCATCAACTGTGGATTATTTTCTTAGGCATCCAACTGTTCTTTATTGCTTTTAACATCATGGAGGCAATTTTACCTTCATTGATCAGTAAGGAAGCACCCGCTGGTTATAAAGGCACCGCAATGGGCGTTTACTCGACTAGCCAATTTTTAGGTGTGGCGCTAGGAGGAATTCTTGGCGGATGGTTATATAAATTTGAAGGTGCTAGTACCGTTTTTATCGGCGGGTTAATACTTTGTGCCGCGTGGTTTATTGTCAGTTTGACGATGAAACAACCACCTTATGTCAGCAGCATTCGTATGGTTCTGCCACACCGGTTTAAAAATATCGCTAAACTTCAAGAACAGTTAGAAGCGGTTAATGGCGTACTGGATGTGTCTGTTATCGCTGAAGAAATGAGTATATATATTAAAATTGATAAAAAAATCGTTAATCGCGCAGAGCTCGAAGCGATCGTTCATGCTTAACGACTCGCCCGTACTCATTCACTTATAGCAAATAGCCCGCAACATAGCGGGCTATTTCAATAACGGAAACAAACTTAAAATTAATCGCGGAAGTTATTGAATTGGAATGGTTGACCTAAGTTACCACCACGAACTAATGCCATAACCGATTGTAAATCGTCTCGCGCTTTGCCGGTCACACGCACTTGTTCACCTTGAATTTGTGCTTGAACTTTCAACTTACTGTCTTTAATCAATTTAACAATTTTCTTTGCGATGCTCGCTTCGATACCTTGTTTTAAGGTCACTTCTACGCTGTACGTTTTACCGCTATGAACAATCTCTTCCGGGACATTCAATACGGCACCATCAATACCTCGTTTTGCCATTTTTTCTCTTAAGATATCAACCAATTGCAAAACTTGGAAATCAGATTCGCTGGTAACTTTGATAGATTCATTTTTATCATTCAGTTCAAAATTTGCGGTGACATTTTTAAAATCCCAGCGACTCGTTAATTCACGCTGAGCATTTTCTACCGCATTGCGGACTTCACTCATTTCAACTTCAGATACAATATCAAATGATGGCATTTTAACGCTCTCCTATAATCAATCGGCTTATCATAGCCTATTTGATTATCACACACCACGTTGACAGCGCTCATCACTTGTATAACACAACTAATTATTTGGATATCATAATAAAATCGCTATGATGGCAATCAATAATCAAAGTCAACTGCTCTCAGATAGTAGGGAAAACCGATGAAAATAACCCTGATTGGCTGTGGTGCTATTGGTAAACTCTGGCTAGCCGCGCTCTCCTCACAAGGACATGATATTCAAGGCTGGTTACGCATGGCTCAATCTGACCTATTTGTCGATGTCAATGAGCCCGATGGTCAAGTATTTCGTGAATTAATTCCTTGTAATAGCCACCAACACCTTCATTCGAGTGAGCTGGTCATCGTTTGTTTGAAGGCATGGCAAGTTTCAGATGCCCTATTACCCTTACTTGCAATCATACCTGAAAGTAGCCCAATCCTCTTGCTTCACAATGGATTAGGTACATTGGAAGAGCTCGGTACATTACGTCATCCATTTTTATGTGGCGTCACAACCCATGCCGCATGGCAAGATAATAACCAAGTTTTTCATGTCGCTCATGGTGTCACTCACATTGGTGCAGTTAACTCCCTAGCGGAATCTTATTACCCGATTGCCAATATCCTACATGATGCACTACCTGACGTGGCTTGGCACAATCAAATCCTCAATACCAGCTGGCGAAAATTGATGGCCAATTGCGTCATTAACCCCCTCACTATCGAGCATAACTGTGCTAATGGAGCGCTTGTCCACTACCCAGAACAGATTGCACTACTGATTGATGAATGTTGCCAAGTGATGAGCGCTGAAGGATTGCACGCAGACAAAACAGAGCTAACTGAATATATCTATGGCATCATTCACAGCAGTGCAGAAAATTATTCATCGATGCTCCAAGATGTGCGAAATCATCGCCGAACTGAGATTGACTATATTACGGGATTTTTAATCAAAAAAGCCCGAGCGCATGGCTTAGCCACTCCCGAAAATGACCGCTTATACCATTTAATTAAAAATCGAGAACAACGTTATGACAACCTCCGTGCTGATATGCATCGCCAATGGTAGTGAAGAAATTGAAACAGTCACTACCGCCGATTTACTGGTCCGTGCCGGAATACAGGTGACATTAGCCAGTGTGACGGAAGACGGAGCATTAGAGATTACCGCATCTCGAGGTATTAAACTGGTTGCTGACCTACCTATCATCCACGTAGCAGACGAGCCTTTTGATGCAATCGTGTTACCCGGCGGTCTGGCAGGAGCAGAAGCTTTCCGTGATAGCCCTCTGGTGGTTGAAAAAGTCAGGCGCATGCATTTGGATGGAAAAATTGTAGCAGCCATCTGTGCCGCCCCTGCATTAGTTTTGGAGCACCACCAGCTATTTCCTCTCGGAAACATGACTGGCTTTCCAAGTATGCGGGACAAAATTCCAGCCCATAAATGGGTCGATAGACGTGTTTATTTCGATGAAAGAGTGAATTTACTCACGAGCCAAGGACCTGCGACGGCCTTCGATTTTGCGCTGAAGCTGATTGAATTACTGCAAGGGCGAGAAACGGCTGCCAACGTTGCCGCACAGCTCATTTTACCTCCAGGCATTAATGATTATCTGGAAGACTAGAAACAAAAAAGCGAGCTAATCCGCTCGCTTTTTCATTCGACATCACCTGACAACTTATGGGCGATAAACCTTAATATTCTCAAAACCTTGCTCTTTCAAATACAAAGCTTGTAAGCGGCTCATCACACCACGGTCACAATAGAGAAGATACGTTTTCTCTTTTGGTAAATCACCAAATTGTGTGCTCAGTTTGTAGAATGGAATGTGTTTAATTTCAATCCCTTCCAGCTTCAATGGTTTATCTTCAAACTCATCGATTGAGCGGATATCTAAGATAACTTCGTTATCTGCGGATAACTCGTTGACCATCTCAACTTCAGGCACTTTCTCAAGACTTTCTTGTGCGATTTGGCGGATATCAATGTTTTGAGCCTGCTCAATGACTGACTCTAAAATACCAAAATCAAAGTTAGCTTCTTCCGCTTCGATACGCGCTTTTACGGCTTTCACGGTAGGACTTTTCGAAATCACACCGCAGTATTCTGGCATAGTTTTTGCGAAATCTTCAGTTCCGATCTGACGGGCTAATTTGATAATGTGTTCTTTATCATGAGAAATGAGTGGGCGTAATACTAAGGTGTCTGATGCATTATCAATCAAACGTAAATTCGTCAGTGTTTGACTCGAAACCTGACCAAGCGCTTCACCAGTCACGATAGCTTGAACGCCATAACGCTCTGCCACTTTGGAGGCTGCACGTACCATCATACGTTTCAATACGACCCCCATTTGACCATCATCGATTTTTTCTAAAATCTCAGCCACAACAGGTTCAAAGTTTACTGCTATAAAACGTACTTTATGGGAGCTACCAAAACGGTTCCATAAATAGTGAGCGATTTGCTTCACTCCAATTTCGTGGGCTGCGCCGCCAAGGTTAAAGAAACAATAGTGCACGCGGCAACCGCGACGCATTAACATGTAGCTGGAAACCCCGGAGTCAAACCCACCTGAAATCAGCGACAGGACATCCTCTTGCGTACCAATCGGGAATCCGCCGATACCTTCAATTCTCGCTTTTACTAGGATCAACTTGTCATCTTCAATTTCCAGATGCACGGTGGTGTCAGGATCTTTCAATCTCACTTTCGCTGAGGCGATGTGCTGATTTAAGCCGCCACCGATATAACGCTCAGCGTCAATGGATGAAAACTCATGTTTGCCACGGCGTTTTACTCGCACACAGAACGTTTTGTTCTCCACCGATGCCCCGTAGGCTTCCAGTGTCATTTCAAAAATATGGTGTAAGCTAGTAAAAGGTTTCTCTTCTACTTCGAGAATGTGGTGAATACCCGGAATGCGGCTTAACATGTCACAGATTTCGTCGTGTTTTGATTCCCCTTTAACACGCACTTCAATGTTATCCCAATTACGGACAACCGAGATCTCTTCGCCAAGACTCTTCAATACATTGCGGATGTTACTCGTTAAAATTTTGATAAAACGGAGTCTAACGGTTTGGCTTTTGATTGTGATTTCTGGGAATAACTTAATAATAAACTTCATAGTCGTGGCATGTTCTTGGTTAGTGGGGCAAACGGACGTTGCGAAAAAGTGACTGTTGTACACTTTACCAGTTGTCAATAAAGAGGCGTATTATAGCACTATCTTGCGTACTGAATCTAAAAACACCAATAATAAATTGTAACCATTGCGAGACTAAGTTAGTCTGCACAATAATTAAAGTTTCCCCTCTTTTAAGTGATTTAACATTAGTGATTAACGATTATGGCTAAAGAAAAATCTCAGCAAGTTCCAACTGTTAGTTTTGAAAACTCCCTTCAAGAGCTAGAGCAAATTGTCGCTCGCTTAGAAACAGGGGAGCTTCCTTTGGAAGATGCATTAAATGAATTTGAACGTGGCGTCCAAATTGCGAAACAAGGCCAAAAAGTCCTCCAGCAAGCAGAACAGCGTGTGCAAATTTTGCTGAGCGATGACGAAAATAAAGCCCTCGACAATTTTTCACCTGATACAGAATAAACTATGCCCGAACAACATCCAGACACCTTTGCGCGTCAACAACGCCAAGCTCATGATCGCGTTAATCAGTATCTATTAACCTCATTAGATTCACTGCCTTTTGCTGATCTCCCCTTAGCACAAGCCATGAAATACGGCACGTTATTAGGGGGGAAGCGCTTACGTCCTTTCTTAACTTATGCCGTTGGCGAAATGCTCGGCGTGAGTCTTGATAATTTAGACGCACCCGCAGCCGCCGTTGAGTGCATCCACGCTTACTCGCTGATCCATGATGATTTACCGGCTATGGATGACGACGACTTACGTCGTGGGCAACCCACTTGCCACATCAAATTTGGTGAAGGTAATGCGGTACTTGCAGGCGATGCCTTACAGACATTTGCCTTCCAGTTACTGTCTAGCGCATCAATGCCCGATGTCTCCGATAAAGACCGCATTGCGATGATTGCCGAACTGGCGTATGCCAGTGGCTTAGCGGGTATGTGTGGAGGACAAGCATTAGATCTTGATGCAGAAGGTAAACGCGTTGATCTTGTTTCTCTTGAGCGTATCCACCAGCACAAAACGGGGGCTTTAATCCGTGCCGCTATTCGTCTTGGCGCCTACGCCGCGGGGCATAAAGGATATCAAGCCTTAACTAACTTAGATAAGTACGCGGAATCCATCGGATTAGCCTTCCAAGTTCAAGACGATATCTTAGACGTCATCGGTGATAGTGCAGTGACGGGCAAACGCCAAGGTGCTGATGAGCAACATGAAAAAAGTACTTATCCCTCACTACTGGGTCTGGAAGCGGCTCAAGAAAAAGCCAAAGAACTCTATCAAGATGCGATCACTGCTTTAGAATCATTACAATCCCAAGGCTACAATACGGATTTGTTAAGAGCTTTAGCCAATTTTGTCATTGAGCGCAAAAGCTGACAATATGTTTTGCCTTTTGGTATGCATAAGACCGATAATTATAACATTGATTACCTAAACAACCTTGAGCTGTTGTGACGACTTACAAAATGCATTTAACGAAGAAAAATCACTGTCACCAGCCGCTCAATGTTAACAGGCATCGCCCTAATTAATTTAAGTAGTGAGCACCTAATGAGTATAGATACCGCTAAATACCCAACGCTGGCACTTGCAGAGACGCCTGATGAACTGCGCCTTTTGCCAAAAGAGAGCTTGCCAAAGCTTTGTGATGAACTGAGACAATTTTTACTAAATAGTGTAAGTCGCTCGAGCGGTCACTTTGCATCAGGACTGGGGGCTATTGAACTCACCGTTGCTCTGCACTATGTTTACAAAACCCCGTTTGATAACCTTGTTTGGGATGTTGGGCATCAAGCTTACCCACACAAAATTTTAACGGGTCGCCGTGATAGAATTGACACTATTCGTCAAAAAAATGGGTTACACCCCTTTCCATGGCGCGCAGAAAGCGAATATGACATTTTAAGTGTTGGTCATTC
Source organism: Providencia sp. PROV033 (assembly GCF_028484855.1). NCBI lineage: Bacteria > Pseudomonadati > Pseudomonadota > Gammaproteobacteria > Enterobacterales > Morganellaceae > Providencia > Providencia sp. PROV033. The sequence goes on from NZ_JAMPSW010000034.1 coordinate 33,359, forward strand.
CTCAACCTCCATTAGTGCCGGTTTAGGTATGGCTATCGCCGCAGAAAAAGAAGATAAAAATCGCAAAACCGTTTGTGTCATTGGTGATGGTGCGATTACCGCAGGAATGGCATTCGAAGCCATGAACCATGCCGGCGATGCCGCGCCCGATATGCTGGTGATCCTCAATGATAATGAAATGTCCATCTCTGAAAACGTTGGTGCTCTGAATAACCACTTAGCCCACTTACTTTCTGGCAAGCTGTATACAACGCTGCGTGAAGGTGGAAAAAAAGTTTTCTCTAATATTCCACCAATCAAAGAGTTACTCAAAAAAACCGAAGAACACATCAAAGGCATGGTTGTCCCTGGTACCATGTTTGAAGAATTGGGCTTTAACTACATAGGTCCTGTCGATGGTCACGACGTTATTGCGCTGATCCAAACGCTAAAAAATATGCGTGAGCTAAAAGGACCACAATTCCTGCACATCATGACTAAAAAAGGTCGTGGTTATGAGCCGGCCGAAAAAGACCCAATTAGCTGGCACGCAGTACCTAAATTCGACCCAGCTACTTTTACGTTACCAAAAAGCAAAGACACCAGACCGACATTCTCAAAAATTTTTGGGGATTGGCTGTGTGAAGAAGCAAAAGATGATGACAAGCTCATGGCAGTCACCCCTGCCATGCGCGAAGGCTCTGGTATGGTACGTTTCTCAAAAGAGTACCCAGACCAATACTTTGATGTGGCGATTGCTGAACAGCATGCCGTTACATTCGCGGCAGGTCTTGCTATTGGGGGCTATAACCCAATCGTAGCTATTTACTCGACCTTCTTACAACGTGGTTATGACCAAGTGATTCACGATGTGGCTATCCAAAAACTTCCTGTGATGTTTGCCATTGACCGTGCAGGTATCGTTGGTGCTGATGGTCAAACCCATCAAGGGTCATTCGATATTTCATTCTTACGTTGTATCCCAACAATGGTCATCATGACACCCAGTGATGAAAACGAATGTCGCCAAATGCTACATACTGGGTATCATTATCAAGAAGGTCCAACCGCTGTACGCTATCCACGAGGTGCTGGTACTGGTGCAGAATTAATGCCATTGGCACCACTCGAAATAGGAAAAGGAATTGTCCGCCGCCAAGGTGAAAAAGTCGCTATTCTCAGCTTTGGTACACTGCTCAGCAATGCACTCGAAGCCGCAGAACAAATCAACGCAACCGTGGTTGATATGCGTTTTGTGAAACCTTTAGATGAAGCCTTAATCCTTGAAATAGCGAATAGTCATGACATGCTTGTGACATTGGAAGAAAATGCGATTATGGGTGGAGCTGGAAGCGGTGTGAATGAATTCTTAATGAAAGAGAAGAAAGTTCTCCCTGTACTGAATTTAGGCTTACCGGATTTCTTTATTCCTCAAGGGACACAAGATGAGTTATTGGCTGATCTGGGCTTAGATGCCATAGGGATCGTTAACGCGATAAAGGCTTATCTGAATAAATAATTTTGTAAAATAAGGCGTTAACTCAGTAACGCCTTATTAATCCGCAAAACCATCTCATTCTTAGCGCATGATTATAGACAGTTCCGCACTACCGCTCACTTTACCTGCAACGTTATTACCCCGAGAATAAAGCTCATAGACCAACTCATTATTCACACTCACATTCGTCTGTTGAGCAGTAATTTTGGCTAAATCAATTGGGCGCTGATCTACGGTAATCGGCGTTTTATTGCCATTGACCATGACATACATTTTGACGTATGCCCCTGGTTTTTTCTGTGTATCGAGCAAATTGATTTCCAAACTATTACCCGAATAATATTGCGGCTTCACATTACCCGATAACGAAATAGTTGCTGCGATTTTATTGTACACCTGGTCACAATTTACCGACATGCTATTTTTCACCGTAGCCAGTAACTCATTACTTTGACTACTCGCACTATGAGGACCAAAATTCACATAATTTGGGGCATTAAGTGTACATGTTAACCCCGATACCTCAATGTATACTCGGTCCGAAGACAGCGCCCTTGATATTTCTCTACCCCTCGGATTTCGTATTGAGATCCCAATACCGTCACGTAAATAATAAGTTCCGCTCCTTTGATTACCCGTTCCATAGATCAAGAAACGCCCTGTAGCAACCACTAAATGGTTAATCTCAGATTCAGTTCCCTGACCTGTAGCTGGCGAACTTTGTCTAGGTGCCCATAAGCAATCGCTGTCCACTCCTAATTGCTCATTAGTTCCAGAGCCCCATCCATTAAAATGCCCAACAATCGTATCGATATAACTCTTGGTTCTCGCATTTCGCCTTTCATCAACAAATACAATCTCTGGTACGATAATCATTTCGCCTTGGGCTATAGGGACACCTGCCACACCATCAATAACCTTTAGAACTCTTGGGTCATTACGACATTCATAAATTATTCCATTATAAAAATTATATAACCGAACATAACTAGAAGGAGAATACCCTGAATATGACAGGGTAGAACCACTTAAAGTTACATTTGGCTGGCCATAAACGCCAATCAATCCTCGCCCATTGAGGACTGTCACCGAAAGACTGGGTGCATTCACGATTAAAATGAACAAACCGCTCAGTAATACGCTTTTCAGCCTCATTAATATCTTCTTCGTCATTGTATTCATTCTCATAAAACATCCAGCCCACTTAATGGCATAACAGCGTTAAATTACGTAGCGATGAATACGCGTTCTCAACGGATTTCTCCATTTCAAAAGGCGCTTCACAACGCTCGGAGCCACTTTTGCCCCACTTAATCACCAACTGTCCTGACTCGGGTAATCCGCTTAAATAAACCCGTCCGTTATCACTGACAATGCCAGAAATGATAGCGTCTTCTGCAGTCTCATTTTGGTGAAGCGATGCAATAGCGCCCATCGGAACATTGTGCGGCTGCTGTAGGGTGATCATGGCTTGATAGCCTTTTAATGTTTTAAAATGAGCACTCACAATCGCACCTTTTGTTGGATAGAGGTTCAACGCATTTTCTTTACTCTCTACGTTTTCAGGCAGTGTATGCACATCTAAACTTGCGACGTTTTGTGCATAATCCGACAAATGAGGGAGTACACCGTAACCATTCAAATCAATGACTGTTGAGCCGTTATTGACTTTTGTTCCTGCTGCATCAGGGGCATACACTACCGCAGCTGAATTTCCTATATATTGGCTCAAAGAAACGCCACCGGCGTGAATAATCATGCCACCTGACGCGTTGGCATACATGAGTTGGCTATCACGACCATAGCTGTATCCACCACCGAGGTATCCTTTACTACCTTGATAGCCCAAACTTAACGAGCTCATCATGCTCTGATCTTGGTTATCGCCACTCTCAGTCAACTGATAATTAAGTTTATTTTCTAGCAACTGACCATTAATCCCGACCTGCTGATAAGTACGCCCAGTATTATCATGGCTGACTTGAAAAGTGCTGTTAATGTTCTCAATACTTTTGTGGCCACTGAAAATACTGAACGGAATGCTCATGTTCACACTCACTTGCTTATTTTCAGGCCAATTTCCATTACCTTCAGTACGGCTGATGCTGTAATCAATACCGTAGCTAACGCCACGATAAAAACTGTTATAACCCAGACCCAGTGTCGTGACCGTATCCGCTTTCCCCCAGTAATCACTGCGCATCCCACGTAAGTAAATAGAACCCCACTTGCCTAATGACTGGTTGATATATGTTTGAAAGCTACTGCGCTGGCGACCATTAAGCCACGGTGCGACGTTTTCCTTTAATTGGTATCCAGCTTGGTTGAAATCTGCAAAGCTGTAATACTCTTTCGTCGAATAACGTAGTGCTGTTAAATCCACAGATGTCCCACTTTCCGATAGGTTTTTAGAATAGCGAACACGAAAAGAGTGACCTTGTTTACGTTCATTAAAAATCGTGGTTTGAGCGTGCGTCATATCCATAGAAAGCGCACCAAATGCCCAATGAAATCCCTGTCCCGACCATTCCACTCCAGTAGTTATTCGCCCCTAATAATCCGGTGTAAACCGTGATAGCTTTTGGCAACCCATAAATCAGTGTTCCCATCATGAAATGCTGCTCTTTAGAGCCGTCCGTGATCCCTCCATCATACTGACCCGCAGCAATTTCATATTTTAAGCCACCGACACGCTGCATAACGGGCAGTGAAGAGAACGCTTGCGTAAATACACGTGTAGAACCGTCTTCCTCTTGAATGGAAACCTCTAAGTCTCCTGCAGCTCCTGTCGGATAAATGTCATTAATCACAAACGGTCCCGGAGCCACATAGGTTTGGTAAATAATATTGCCGTTTTGCCTGATGATAATTCGTGAGTTCGAC
>NZ_JAMPSW010000035.1:0-37443 GCF_028484855.1 Providencia sp. PROV033
TAAAAAAGGTTGCCCAAGCTAAGAGCAACCTTCTTACTTCTACGATAGGATTAACCCAATCTGAAATTACTCGTCAGATTTCACGCGTTGAATATTCGCCCCTAGCGCATTTAATTTTGCTTCAATATTTTCATATCCACGGTCGATATGATAAATACGGTCAACGGTTGTTGTCCCTTCCGCGATACAGCCAGCAATGACTAAGCTTGCTGAAGCACGTAAGTCCGTCGCCATAACTTGTGCGCCAGTCAGTTTTTCAACGCCGTGACATAATACTGTATTACTTTCGATATCCGCGTGAGCACCCATACGAATTAACTCAGGGATATGCATAAAACGGTTTTCGAAAATCGTTTCGGTGATCATGCCTGCACCTTCAGCGACTAAGTTCAATAGGCTAAACTGAGCTTGCATATCGGTTGGGAAGCCAGGATGTGGAGCCGTACGCAGTGTAACCGCTTTTGGACGCTTACCATGCATATCTAAGCTGATCCAATCTTCACCAGTTTGAATATCGGCACCCGCTTCTCGTAATTTTGCTAATACCGCATCTAAGGTATCAGGGCAGGCATCACGACAAACCACTTTACCGCGAGAAACTGCCGCAGCAATTAAGAATGTGCCTGTTTCAATACGGTCTGGCAGAACGCGATACACACCGCCACCTAAGCGAGCCACACCGTCAATGACAATACGGTCAGTTCCTGCACCGGTGATTTTCGCACCTAACGCATTTAAGAAATTAGCAGTATCTTCAATTTCAGGTTCACGAGCGGCGTTCTCGATGGAAGTGGTTCCTTCAGCAAGCGCTGCGGCTGTCATGATGCTGATAGTGGCACCCACGCTCACTTTGTCCATCACGATGTCTGCGCCTTTCAGACGACCATTCACCGTTGCCTTAACATAACCATCTTCAAGGACAATATTGGCACCTAACTTCTCTAAACCGCTGATATGTAAATCCACTGGACGAGCACCAATCGCACAACCACCCGGTAGAGAAACTTCACCGTGACCAAAACGAGCAACCAAAGGCGCTAACGCCCAAATCGATGCGCGCATGGTTTTCACCAGTTCATACGGTGCACAATATTCAGTCACATTGCTAGCATCAACAAAAATCGAACCATTACGTTCGATTTTGACGCCAAGTTGGCTAAGTAACTTAATGGTTGTGTCGATATCTTTCAGCTTAGGGACATTCTGTAATTCAACTGGCTCTTCAGCCAATAAAGCAGCGAACAGGATTGGCAGTGCAGCGTTTTTAGCGCCTGAAATAGAGACTTCCCCTTCTAAGCGGGTAGGTCCTTTAACTAAAAATTTATCCATTCTGGTATTCTCGTGTGTCAGATTTTTACAAACTGTTCGCTTACATTTTCAAACTTATAGGCCGCTCAGCTTACGGTCACGCTCCCACTGCGCTGGGGTATAAGCTTTAATTGAAAGCGCATGAATTCTGTTGTCCGCAATATATTCCATTAACGGCGCATACACTGCTTGTTGCTGTTTAACACGGCTCATGCCGTCAAAAAGGCTGCCAACAGCGATAACTTGAAAATGACTGCCATCGCCATTCACTATCACTTCTTCCAGTGACAGCTTTTCCATTAAGACTTGTTTAATTTCGTTGGTATCCATAATGACTCAATTTTGTGATTAATTATGATAATAAATATAGCCATCTATCCTAAAGGATTCAGCTTAACACTTAAACTAAAGAAAACGCTTCTGATGCATAAAAACACTCAGAAGCGCTATTTTTTACATAACTTGACTTAATCCATCAGTAGGGGCTTCACCCCGTATAATTCCATCAAGGTATTGAGATTATCGCTCACGCCAAGAATGCTGAGATGGCGCTGTTGAGACTGATATTCCCCTTTTAGACGCACCAGCATGGCAAGTCCAGTAGAATCCACATGGGTTAACGCAGAGACATCAATTCGCTCAATTTGAGATAACAGCGTTTGGCGCTTATCCCAAAATTCGACCAGTGAATCTCTGTCCAAAACACCGGAAAGTGCCAGCATGACACGATTTTGCGTCCAAGATAACTGGCTTCTCATGCTAGTTGCTCTCTTCTAACGTAATCGGTACCTGAGCACTACGTTGTAATTGAGCCGTCAATCCATCAATACCTTGCTTGCGTAAAATGTCGCCCCACTCGTTTTGTTTAGTGGTGATCATGCTGACCCCCTCAGCAATCATGTCATACGCCTGCCAGTAACCGGTTTTGCTATTTTTACGCCATTGGAAATCTAAACGTACCGGAGGGCGACCGTTGGTATCATTGATGGTGACGCGGATAGCCACAATATTTTTATCACCAATGGGTTGTTCAGGAGCAATGGTGTACGTTTGACCGTGATACATCGCCAGCGCTTGACCGTAAACTTGCTCAAGATAGGACTCAAACGCTTTAAAATAGGCATCACGTTGGGCAGGGGTCGCGTCTTTATAATATGTCCCTAACACCAATGCGCCAGCATATTTGATTTGCACATATGGCAATAATTCTTCACGCACGATAGTCCGTAAGTAATCTGGGTTTTGTTTGATTTGAGGTTGTTCCGTTTTTAAGCGATCGAAGGTTTTCGCTGCGGCTTCTTCCATAAGCTTATACGGGTTAGTTTGGTCAATCGCCATCGCAAATGGCGCAACCACTAACATAGCTATCATTATTAAACGTTTAAACATAATTCATTCCTTTTAAGTTCACAGGGAATTACAACTTAGTGAGCAACAGGCTCTGACGGTGCTGCGACATGAGTCTCTGGCGCGGATGCCGGAGCTGCAGATGCAGGCGCAGGTGCGGCTGCTTCAGTACCTTGGCTATCACCACTCTTATACAAGAATTGACCGATTAAATCTTCCAGCACCATAGCCGGTTTGGTATCTTCTAAACGACCGCCATCTTTTAACATCGCAATCCCCATATCTTCGTCATAAGGACCGATATTCATGGCGATATACTGTTCACCAAGCAGGCCTGAAGTCCGAATTGATAGCGAGCTGGAATCAGGAATATTGTCATATTCACTGAGCAAGTCGATTTGAACATCAGGAATATAGTTCTTTTTATCTAAAGAAATATTCGCAACCCGTCCCACGACAACGCCACCGACTTTGATGGGAGAGCCGACTTTTAAGCCACCCACATTTTCAAAAGAGGCAGAAACTCGGTAAGTTGACTGACTACCAATCGATTGTAAATCCGCTACTTTTAAGCAGAGGAACACAATTGCGGCGATCGCCAGCAACATAAAACAACCCACCCATATTTCACTTTTTTTACTTTGCATGACTTAGTTCCCAAACATCAGTGCTGTCAGTACGAAATCCAACCCTAGAACCGATAATGATGCATGCACAACAGTTTTCGTTGTTGCGCGGCTAATTCCTTCCGAGGTTGGAATGGCATCATAACCATTAAATAGTGCAATCCACGTTACTGTAATTGCAAAGACTAAACTTTTGATAAAACAGTTCACTAAATCTAATCGCCACTCCACAGATGATTGCATCGATGACCAGAAGAAACCGGGGTCAATTCCTTTCCAATCAACGCCAACAATAGCACCACCGATAATTCCAACAGCAACAAAAATCAGTGATAACAGTGGCATACTAATAAACCCAGCCCAAAATCGAGGGGCAACCACGCGACGCAGAGGATCGACAGCCATCATCTCTAAGCTGGAAATTTGCTCCGTGGCTTTCATCAAACCAATTTCGGCTGTTAATGCGGATCCCGCTCGCCCTGCAAACAGCAATGCCGTAACGACAGGACCTAACTCGCGCAATAATGAGAGCGCCACCATCATGCCAAGACTCGCTTCCGCACTGAACGTCGTCAGTACCAAATAACCTTGTAGACCTAACACCATGCCGATAAACAGACCGGATACGGCGACAATCAGCAAGGATTGAACCCCAACTGAATAAAGCTGTTTCACTAATAACGGCCACTGTTTACCAAATTCAGGTTTGCCAAATAGTGCGCCAAATAATAAATAGCCTGCTCGACCAAAAGCCGCAAATGTTTCAATCCATCGACGTCCGAAGGCAGCAATCGCCTTAATTATCATGTTCATTTACCCTAATAAATCAGCCGAATAGTCATTGGCAGGAAAGCGGAATGGCACCGGGCCATCAGCAATACCATCCATAAACTGTCTAACACGAGGGTCTTGGTTTTCACGTAACTCTTCCCCTGTTCCTTTCGCAATAACATGTTGCTGCGCCACAATATAGGCTTTATCGGCAATACTTAGCACTTCTGGAACGTCATGGGAAACCACTACGCAGGTCACCCCTAACGCTTGGTTAAGTTCATCAATCAGTTTGACCAAAACGCCCATCGTGATTGGGTCTTGCCCCACGAAAGGCTCATCAAACATAATCAGGTCAGGGTCCAGAGCGATAGCTCTTGCTAGCGCAGCACGGCGTGCCATTCCCCCTGAAAGTTCTGATGGCATTAATTTAGCGGCTCCGCGTAACCCCACCGCCTCTAATTTCATCATCACCGTCGTATGAATCAATGATTCTGGTAAATTTGTGTGTTCACGCAAGGGGAAAGCCACGTTATTAAAAACGTCCATATCGGTAAACAAGGCACCAGATTGGAATAACATGCTCATTTTTTTACGCGATTGGTATAACTTAGAACGAGACAGCGCAGGAATATTATCCCCATCAAACCAGATTTCTCCTTCTTCTGGGCGCAGTTGTCCGCCAATCAGTCTGAGTAATGTCGTTTTACCAATCCCTGAAGGCCCCATAATCGCAGTAATTTTACCCCGAGGCACAGTTAGGTTGATATTTTCAAATATTTTCCTATTTCCCCGTGTAAATGACATGTTTTTGACTTCGATTAAGTTCTCTGTCTGTGCTTGCATCGTTTAATCGCTCGTTATAGGTCAAACTATGATTCTGCCTAAATAAATTCAGGGTTTTACAGAAACATAAACCAAATAGTATTAACTAATATTTTACCTAATTAATAGAAGATAGCTCTTAGAAATTTATATATCCAACCATAAGGGTAAGAGAATTAAAAAAATTTTTTTTGGGCATCGGTGCGGTTAAACCCTAAAAAGCGCTTTTAAGCTCAAATCGCTAATAGAGACTCATAACTATCACATTCATAATAACCATGACATTCATAAAAGCTTAGAGACAAAATACTTACTGATACTAAGTATTCGTTATACAATCCGATTTCTCTTTTTTGATCTAACCGAAACTTTGAACCAACCGACACTTTTGATTCACCCGAAAACATCCATGGAATTAGACATGTCAAATATCGATTTTCAGAAAGTAGGTAAAGAAGTTCTCCATATCGAACGCGAAGGTCTGAAAAACCTAGAACAATATATTAATCATGACTTTGACCTTGCTTGTCAGCAAATCTTTGCTTGTCAGGGAAAAGTAGTCGTTATGGGAATGGGGAAATCAGGGCATATTGGACGGAAAATTGCGGCGACGCTTGCCAGCACAGGAACGCCTTCATTTTTCGTGCATCCCGGAGAAGCCAGCCATGGCGATTTAGGGATGATCTCCAATAAAGACGTTGTATTAGCGATTTCGAACTCAGGTGAATCAGGGGAAATTTTAGCCCTACTGCCCGTATTAAAGCGTATCAAAGTCCCACTGATCTGCATGACCAATAATCCAGACAGCAATATGGGCAAATATGCAGATATCCACTTATGCATAAAAGTCCCGCAAGAAGCCTGCCCGCTTGGTTTGGCACCAACAACAAGTACCACAGCAACATTAGTGATGGGGGATGCGTTAGCCATTGCATTGTTAACCGCCCGCGGCTTCACAGCAGATGATTTTGCACTGTCTCATCCAGGGGGCGCACTTGGGCGCAAACTTTTACTCTTAGTTCGTGATTTAATGAGTACCGGTGACGATGTTCCTCATATTCCGAAAAGTGCCACGTTACGGGAAGCCCTTGTGGAAATTACCCGTAAAAAGCTAGGTATGACCGTCATTTGTGATGACGACATGAATATTCAAGGGATTTTCACGGATGGAGATTTACGCCGCATTTTTGATATGGGCATCGACCTCAACAATGCCAAAATTGCCGATTTAATGACGCCGGGCGGTATCCGAGTCGCACCGGGCATGCTAGCGGTTGAAGCACTGAACCTGATGCAATCTCGCCATGTCACGTCGTTATTAGTGGCGGATGGTGACCAATTAGTGGGTGTTCTCCATATGCACGACCTACTGCAAGCGGGTGTGGTATAAGTCGAAAAGTATACATAAAGGAAATAGAATGAACCCTAATTATCAGAATACTTGCTATGGGTCTGTCGAGAATTCTGTGATAGAAAAAGCGACGAAAATTAAACTACTGATTTGTGACGTCGACGGTGTGATGTCTGACGGTTTAATTTATATGGGGAATAATGGCGAAGAATTAAAAGCCTTTAATGTCCGTGATGGATATGGCATTCGCTGCTTATTAACCTCCGGTATTGAAGTCGCAATTATCACGGGTCGCAAAGCCAAATTGCTCGAAGATAGAGCCCAGACTTTAGGTATTACATATCTTTACCAAGGACAAAGCGATAAGCTTTTGGCGTATCGCGAACTGTTAGATAAACTACAGCTAACAGAAGAGCAAACAGCTTACATTGGTGATGACCTTATTGATTGGCCTGTCATGGCAGAAGTGGGGTTATCTGTTGCGGTGGCTGATGCACATCCTCTGCTATTACCAAAAGCAGACTATGTAACCCACATTGGTGGCGGGAAAGGCGCAGTACGTGAACTTTGCGACCTGATTCTGTTATCCCAAAATAAACTGGAAGAAGCTAAAGGCTTGTCGATTTAAAGAACAGATATCATTCATGAGCAATGCAAAAAAGTGGTTAATCATTATTTTATCCCTCATTGTACTGGGGCTGATTGGTTGGAACTTTTCGGTTTACGATGACTCCAAACCATTAGCAACCGAAATCAATGATGGCAAACCCAATTATCAAACTGATGATTCGGTGACTTTCGTCTATAATCCAGCAGGCGATTTAGCCTATAAACTTGCTGCAACTAAAGTAGATAATTATACCGATGGAAAAATCACTTGGTTTACCAACCCGGTATTAACAACCTATAACGACGCAGGCACGCCAACTTGGACGGTAAAGTCCATTAAAGCAAGGTTAACCAAAGAGCGAGTGCTCTATCTGTACAGCGATGTTCAAGTGGATAGTTTGACTCCAGAGCCTCAAATTCAGCGCATTACAACAGATAATGCGGTGGTCAATCTAGTCACACAAGATGTCTCATCTGACGATAAAGTAACCATTATCGGACACGGGCTAAATTCTACGGGCTTAAAAATGAAGGGAAACCTTCGTACAAGAACCGCTGAATTAATTGAAGATGTTAAAACTCACTATGAGTTACAACCAAAAGAGCAACAAAATGAATCAAGTAACTAAGAAAAGTTTTATTCAAGGAGCTGTTGCAAGTGCAATTTTGGCTCTTAGCCTACCGGCAATGGCACTGAAAACAGATACCCAACAACCGATGACCATTAACTCGGTGAAGCAATCTCTTGATTTAGAAAAAAATGTCACCACATTTACAGATGACGTTGTGATTAAACAAGGTTCCATTGATATCCGAGCGAACAAAGTTATCGTGACACGCCCAAGCAGCGATTCCGATAAAATTGTCATTGAAGCATTTGGTACCCCCGTCACCTTCTATCAGTTACAGGACGATGGCAAACCAATCAAAGGCCACGCATCCAAAGCGCGTTATGAAGTTGATAAGCAACTGGTCACATTAACGGGTGATGCTTACCTTGAACAGCTCGACAGTAATATCAAAGGCGATAAGATCACCTATGTGGTTCCGACCCAGCAAATGGAAGCATTTAGCGATAAAGGTAAACGCGTGACCACTGTCTTATTACCAGCACAGTTACAAGAGAAAGGTCCAGCCGCACAGGGTTCATCAACTAGTAAGAGTAAATAATTGTTATGGCAACACTAACCGCAGAGAATCTGGCGAAATCCTATAAAAAACGCAGCGTAGTGACTGACGTCAGCCTTGAAGTCAAATCAGGGGAAATTGTTGGTCTCTTAGGTCCCAACGGTGCGGGTAAAACGACCACTTTTTATATGGTAGTCGGCATTGTTCAGCGGGATGCAGGTAAAATTTTAATTGATGGGGAAGATATTAGTCTATTACCTCTGCATGAGCGTGCTCGCCGTGGCATTGGCTATCTTCCTCAAGAGGCGTCTATTTTCCGTCGTTTAAGCGTTTATGACAACCTGATGGCGGTCTTAGAGATTCGCCATGACTTGAATTCAGAGCAGCGTAAAGAACGTGCAGAAGAACTGATGGAAGAGTTCAGTATTACCCATTTGCGCGACAATGTTGGTCAATCACTCTCTGGTGGTGAACGCCGCCGTGTCGAAATTGCACGCGCCCTCGCCGCCAACCCTAAGTTTATTCTGTTAGATGAGCCATTTGCAGGGGTTGACCCGATCTCCGTTTTGGATATCAAAAAGATCATCCAACATCTACGTGACTATGGTCTTGGTGTTTTAATCACCGACCATAACGTACGTGAAACGCTTGATGTCTGTGAGCGAGCCTATATTGTTAGCCAAGGACACCTGATTGCACATGGTTCTCCTGAAATGATCCTTGAAAATGAACAAGTTAAACGTGTTTATTTAGGTGAAGGCTTTAGACTGTAGTTTTGTCTTGTTGGTTGTCATGATATTGGTTGTGTTAGTGGTAATGGAGAATAAAGCACATTCATGAAGCAAAGTTTGCAGCTCAGAATCAGTCAACAACTTGCAATGACTCCCCAATTGCAGCAGGCAATCCGCTTGTTGCAATTATCCACCCTTGAGCTTCAACAAGAAATTCAACTCGCACTTGAAACCAATCCGCTACTCGAGCAAGAAGAACAATCTTCGGAACAAGATAGTGTAGATAATCAGAGCAACGAAGCGGACAGCAGCGAAATTGATACCAAAGATGCGCTAGAAAAAGAAGATATGCCTGATGAGCTACCATTGGATGCTGATTGGGATGAAATCTATACCGCGGGAACACCTTCAGGAACCAGCAACGATTACAGCTTTGATGAGCTTCCAGTATATCAAGGGGAAACTACCCAAACGCTGCAAGACTATCTGATTTGGCAAGCGGATTTGACCCCATTTACCGATACTGATCGTGCAATTGCCACCTCGATTATTGACTCTATTGATGATTCAGGCTATCTCACTAGCCCAATCAGCGAAATCCATGAAGGTATCGATAATCCCGATATTACCTTAGAAGAAGTGGTTGCCGTTTTAAAACGCATTCAGCATTTTGACCCATTAGGGGTGGCCGCTCAGGATCTCAAAGAGTGTTTACTGATCCAGCTTTCTTTATACCCGAAAGAGACAATTGGCCTGCAAGAAGCTAGACTGATTATTAGTCATCATATTGATTTACTAGCAAATCGCGACTTTCGTCAGTTGAGCAAACTGACACGTTTAAAAGAAGATGCATTAAAAAAGGCAATTGATCTGATTCTCACGCTGAATCCTAAGCCCGGTCAATCCATCAATACCGGTGAATCGGAATATGTTATTCCCGATGTATTGGTGAAAAAAGTCGGTGGACACTGGCAAGTTGAGTTAAATACAGATAGCATTCCTAAGTTAAGCATTAACAATCATTATGCTTCAATGGCAAATGATTCAGCCAGTGAAAGTGACTCTCAGTATATTCGTAGTCACTTACAAGATGCGAAGTGGCTGATTAAAAGCTTAGAGAGCCGCCATGAAACACTGCTAAAAGTGGCGACCTGTATTGTTGAGCAACAACAAGAATTCTTTGAGTTAGGTGAAGAGTACATGAAACCGATGATTTTGGCAGATATTGCTTATCAGGTGGATATGCACGAATCGACTATCTCTCGTGTGACAACCCAAAAATACCTCCACTGCCCGCGAGGCATTTTTGAATTGAAGTATTTTTTCTCCAGTCACGTCAGTACAGACACCGGAGGAGAAGCCTCTTCCACTGCTATTCGTGCACTGGTGAAGAAGCTGATTGCTGCGGAAAACCCAGCAAAACCATTGAGTGACAGTAAATTGACGAGTATGCTGGCAGAGCAAGGTATACAAGTTGCTCGTCGAACTGTTGCTAAGTATCGTGAGTCATTATCTATTCCGCCATCAAATCAACGTAAACAGTTGGTTTAACCCAATAAGATAAGGAAGATTGTATGGAATTTCAGATTACTGGACACAATATTGAAGTTACACCGGCATTGCGCGAAACGGTTGAGAAAAAACTCAAGAAATTAGAGCAATTGTTTGATCGTATTAACAGTATCCAAGTCGTTCTGAAAGTGGAAAAAGTTCAGCAAATTGCTGAAGCCACCCTGCAACTCAACGGTGCAGAGCTTCACGCATCAGCGGAAGATGACGACATGTACGCGGCACTTGATTTACTCCTTGATAAGCTGTCACGCCAATTAACCAAACATAAAGAAAAACTGAGACAACACTAATACATTTAGCCAGTCCTTGACTGATTAATGTTCTAAACCAGATGGTGGGATACATCATCTGGTTTTGTAGTCCTAAGTGAATAATAAAATGAATAGTGATATAGAAATCCAATTAAGCGATGTTTTATCCGCCAGTTGCACACGTAATAATTTAGTTTGCACCAGCAAGAAAAGAGCATTAGAAATTATTAGTGAGTTAGCGGCCGCCGAGTTGGGATTACCGGAAAATACGGTATTTGAAGCGTTACTAACCAGAGAAAAAGTTGGCACGACAGGTATTGGTGGCGGGATTGCAATCCCCCACGGCAAGCTCAATGAAGGCGAAAGTGCTCGTGCTGCAGGCGTATTTTTGCATTTGGAAGAGCCAATTGCGTTTGATGCAATTGATAACCAACCTGTTGATCTACTTTTTGCATTACTTGTTCCCTCGGATCAATGTAAAACTCACTTACATACCCTGTCCCTTATCGCTAAAAAGTTAGCCGATAAGTCATTATGTAAGCGTCTTCGCTCAGCACAAAGTGATGAAGAGTTATACAAGATCATCATCGAGTAAGTAATAATGAATATGTGTTGATGCCAGCCTAATGATATTGTTATGATTTCTTATGTTCGGCATCGCGAAACACGGCGAATGACAAAATAATCTGACCAGCTAGAGGATCACCACGAATAAGCCAGAAATGGGTGAACAGTCAGAAATGGGTGATCAGTCAGAAATCGATCATTAAGATATAAATCCTTAAGATATAGAAGGGAGTTAGCTCATGGTGCTGATGATTGTCAGCGGCCGTTCCGGTTCGGGAAAATCCGTTGCCTTACGCGCGCTGGAAGATATGGGTTTCTATTGTGTGGATAACCTGCCGGTAGTTTTACTGCCGGAGTTAGCTAATTCACTCGCCGATCGCAATATTTCTGCGGCTGTAAGCATTGATGTGCGCAACATGCCCGACAATCCAGAAGTATTCGAAGAAGCCATTGATAAATTACCATCAACCTTCTCACCACAACTGCTATTTCTGGATGCAGACCGTAACACTTTAATTCGTCGTTACAGTGATACTCGTAGATTACACCCACTTTCGAGTAAAAATTTATCCCTAGAAAGTGCTATTGATGAAGAAAATGAGCTACTAGAGCCTCTACGCTCCCGTGCTGACTTAGTGATTGATACCTCTGAGATGTCAGTGCACGAATTAGCGGAAATGCTCAGAACTCGCTTAATGGGCAAACGTGAACGTGAATTGACCATGGTGTTCGAATCCTTTGGTTTCAAACATGGTATTCCTATCGATGCAGACTACGTTTTCGACGTGCGTTTCTTACCAAACCCACACTGGGACCCCAAATTACGTCCTATGACGGGTTTAGATAGACCTGTGGCCGCCTTCTTAGATAGGCACACTGAAGTTCATAACTTTATTTACCAAACTCGTAGCTATTTAGAGTTATGGTTACCGATGTTAGAAACCAATAATCGTAGTTATCTGACTGTTGCCATCGGCTGTACAGGAGGAAAACACCGTTCAGTTTACGTCGCAGAACAACTTGCCGATTACTTCCGCTCTCGTGGAAAAAACGTGCAATCACGCCACAGAACACTGGAAAAACGTAAGTAATGACCGTCAAAGCGACGATCACACTAAAAAACCGCCTTGGTATGCATGCCAGACCAGCGATGCTTCTCTATGATTTAGTTAAACAATTTAACTCTAGAGTCGTTTTAAAAAATGACAGTCAAATTGAGGCTGAGGCGGATAGCGTTATTGCGATGTTGATGTTAGACTCGGAGCAAGGCAGTAAAATTGATATTGAGGTTAGCGGACCCGATGAAGAATCGGCATTATCCGCAATCATTAACCTGTTCGAAAGTGGATTTGACGAAGAGTAGCATAAAAGTAAATCCCGATGGACCAAGTGATATATACGGTTTTACACACATAGGCACCGAGTTCGTGATCTCGATCTCTTCCCTTTAACGCCTATAGCGCCTAATATTTTATATAATTTATTTTTCTAGCAAACACCCCCTACCTTCTGGGTGGGGGGTGTTTGCTTTGTACGTTCCTATTGGAGTGTGGTATGACAAAGCCAACAATTATTATCAATGATTTAGATGCAGAACGCTTAGATGCACTGATGGAACAGGCTGCCTATGCCGGTACACCTGTTGCCGAAGCACTAAACGACGAATTAGACCGCGCAGACATTGTCTCCCCACAAGAGATCCCTGCGGATGTGGTCACGATGAACAGCACTGTTCGTTTCTTAGATTTGATCAGCAACGAAGAGCGCACACGTACACTGGTATATCCTGCATCCCTAAAAGATAGTGCAGAACAATTATCAGTCATGGCACCGATTGGCGCAGCATTGTTAGGTCTGCACGTTAACGACGAAATTAGCTGGGCATTGCCAAATGGCGTAGAAACCCGCGTTCGTGTGTTAGAGATTGTTTATCAACCTGAAGCGGCTGGCGAGTTCCATCGTTAATAACGATGCTCGATACAAAGAGAAAGACTAGCCGAAAAAAGTTTCAATCAAGAAACTCCCGTTAGTCTTCAGGCGGTATTCAGGCACTCATTTGAGTGCCTTTTTGATACTTAAAACTTATTGCCCTGCGATACTCATTTCAGGGATTAACACCGAACCGCACTGAATATTGCTGCGGGTTTCGATATCATCGGCGATAGTGACCATATTCATCCACATATCTTTCAAATTACCCGCAATTGTAATTTCACTGACAGGATATTGAATTTCACCATTTTCTACCCAAAAACCGGATGCCCCACGGGAATAATCGCCAGTAATACCGCTAACCCCCTGCCCCATCAGCTCTGTGACGACTAAGCCCGTACCCATTTGCTTTAGCAGTGCATCGAAAGATAGCCCCTGCCCCTCGATGCGCCAGTTATGAATTCCACCAGCATGACCTGTGCTTTGTAGACCCAATTTGCGCGCAGAGTAGCTAGTCATCAGCCACGTTTGTAAAACACCATTTTCCACAATATTACGCTCTGTAGTCCGTACGCCCTCACTATCAAATGGCGAGGATGCCAAACCGCCCATTAAGTGTGGCTGCTCATTAATCGTTAGCCAGGTTGGTAAGATTTGCTTACCTAGGCTATCCATTAAAAATGATGATTTACGATAAATACTGCTGCCGCTGATGGCTCCGACTAAATGACCAAATAATCCTGTCGCCACTTCTGAAGCGAAAATAACCGGTGCTTTCATCGTCGGTAATTTACGAGGGGATAAGCGCGACAATGTACGACGCGCACACTCTTGCCCTACCCACTCAGGGGATTTCAATGCCTGCATGCTGCGTGCGATGGTATACGCATAATCGCGCTCCATTTCGCCATTTTGCTCGGCGATTACGCAGCTCGACATCGAATAACGGCTAGAACTGTAGCTCTTTAATAGTCCAAGAGAGTTACCAAAGACACGGATACCATAGTGCCCATTGAAGCTACCGCCTTCCGTATTCACAATGCGTGAATCTGCATTTAATGCCGTCATTTCCGCAATCGAGGCCAGCTTAATGGCTTCCTCGGGGGAAAGTTCTGTAGCTTGGAATAAGTTTAAATCCGGTGCATCGAATGCCAGTAATGATTCTTCTGCAGGTCCTGCACACGGATCTTCAGACGTGTAATTGGCAATATCAATTGCAGCTTGAACGGTACGTTCAATCGCTTCAGCACTCAAATCCGTCGAAGAGGCACTACCTTTACGTTGTTTATGGTAAACCGTGATCCCTAATGCGCCATCACTGTTAAATTCCACATTCTCCACGTCACCTTGGCGCGTACTCACACTAATACCAGTGCTTTTATTAACTGCAACTTCAGCGCCATCACAACGGCTTTTGGCAAATTCCAATGCGTGGGCGACGGCTTGTTCTAATTGTTTACGTTGTTCGGCAACTTGTTCAGTAACACTCATGCATTTAGTCCAATAAAGAGGGGAAAAGTGATTTTCTACCTCGACATATCAATGTCAGGTAGTCATAAGGGGGTTTTCCCAGTTACAATAGAGTTAATCTATAAATGTTAACACTCACAACGCCGTAAATCATGCTAATTACTCGTAATTACACGACGGCGTTTAGTAAAAAGGAAAATCCCTATGGCCAAACAGCCTGAAGATTGGCTGGATGATATCCCAGCGCCCCAAGATGATGAGGACGATGAGATTATTTGGGTCAGCAAAAGCGAAATTAAACGCGATGCCGAGATCCTCAAAAAATTGGGGGCAGAACTTGTTGATTTAAGTAAAAGCGAGCTTGAGCGCATCCCATTAGACACGCAATTACTTGAAGCTATCGAATTAGCACAAAAAATTAAGCGGGAAGGCCGTCGTCGTCAATTACAACTTATCGGTAAACTGTTACGTTCCCGTGAAGTTGAGCCGATCACCGAAGCACTTGATAAGCTGAAAAACCGCCATAACCAACAGGTTGTGATCTTACACAAGCTGGAAGATCTGCGTAATCGCTTATTAGCGGATGGTGATGAAGTCATCGAAGAAGTGGTCGCTTTATTCCCACAAACTGATCGCCAACAACTGCGTGCATTGGTACGTAATGCGAAGAAAGAGCGTGATGGAAATAAACCACCAAAAGCATTCCGTCAGATTTTCCAATATCTGAAAGAGCTTTCTGATAGTCACTAGTGACCTGTTCCCCTTAGCTAGCAATGGCTTAGGGGAGTTTTCTTAAAAAATACCCCGTTATTGCTCGCCATCTAAAATAACACTATCATCATCACCATCATATTTTGACCCGCATTATCGCGGCTGCTGAGCCACGATAAATGAATAGGGCAAATATGGATAACCCCCGAAATAGAGCTTGGCGTCGAGCCAATGGTCGTATTAACAAATCACGCGACCAAAAAATTCATTACAAACACGGCGCTATCCCCCTATAACACAAAAAACAGGGTGTTTTCTAGTACCAAAACTTTAACAGACTCAGTAAAGCAGGCAGTCGCGTAAAACCTTCTCTATCAAGGAAATGCCCTGCATTTTCAACCACCGTAATAGAGGTTTGTAACGATTTAGCCAGCTCGATTGACGTCGCTGAATCAACTGCCCAGTCATTGGAAGAAACAATTGACGCGCGTTTGTCACTCATCCCTATCAGCTTACTATAATCTAATGAAAACTGAGTGTGAGCCGCCAAGTCAGGCATCGAGTCCAAAGTACGATCAAACCCAGACACAAGCACATACCCTCCAATTTTTGCACCTTCTGGGGCATGGTTCTCTAGAAAACGTAATGCCGTGATACACCCTAAACTGTGTCCGACTAAGATAGTATTTTCATCAAACTGGATGTTCGCATCGAGTAAACATTGCTCCCATTTTTGCGGATCCGGTGAATCGGACTCCGGCATGGCGGGAATATCAACGATTGCTCCTAGAGCTTCCAATTCATCCTTTAACCAATTAAACCAATGATTATCCGGAGATGCGGTATAACCATGAATCACAATAACTTTTTTACCTTCCACTTAATCACCCTCAATATAAATAACCGTCAAAAAATGGCTCAACGTAGAACCATTCGCCAAATTTAGCATGTGGTTCGGGATGCATCATTCTCATTATTAGTGATGTCTATGAGAAAAATAAATGCTTCATCAAGCTCGGTTTCAGCTTCATTCATTAAATCAATGATCGCTGAGAATTGCGTACGCTGAGGAAGTTTAAGGTGACTAAAAACCAGAGTAACGGGTAACTCAATTTCGCCCGTAATCACATCCCATAAAGCATCGAGATTGTGACCAAACCATTTCGGAAGCGAGAACTGTTGCTGAAATTGCTGATAAAATGCCTCAAGGCTATCTATTTCACGAAAATCAAAAACGACGGTCTTGTTCATCGCTGTCCCCTATTATTTAACTTGCTGGAACGTTTTATAGTGATCCGTGCTCACGAAAATCATCCCATCAGAGGAATAGAGCAAACGGTCTGCGCCACGATGCCCACAACGGTAATTGATGTCCGCTTCAAACCATTGACGCCCTTCTGCAATCGGTAACCCTTTTTCACGGTTGGAAAAACGATCGCCGCCAATCGCTCTACCGGGTAATACTTCACATAGATTACCTTTTTTAGCATCCCACCCGGCTTCTCTTGCCTGTTTTTTGGTCATATAAAATGCGGGGAGTTTCTGGTATTTCTCCATAAAACTCACCACATTATTTTGAGCCGTTAATTGGTCAATGGTTTTTGGTGTTTCCTGTGGCGTTATCGCTTCTCGAGAAGGTGGAATTGATTGTGTTGTTGGTGGTGTTGAAGGGATAGAAGGCTCTGTCGCAGTCTGCTCACCGCCTTTAAAATAGAGGCTAATTGCAATCAAAATCGCCATTAACACCAAAGAAATAATACGTTTGTTCATAACGCCTCAATTATTTTTGCTGTGTTGATAAACAATCGCCCCAGTCACATCCGTAACTAGGGCGAATAAAAAAAGACTCTCTTGCGTGTGATTACGCGGTGCCACCCACGGTCATTTTATCGAGTTTCAGCGTCGGTTGACCAACACCTACTGGCACGCTTTGCCCTTCTTTGCCACAAACGCCCACACCTTTATCCAGTGCAAGGTCATTACCTACCATGGAAATTTGCTGCATCGCCTCTACTCCAGAGCCAATCAAGGTGGCCCCTTTTACTGGAGATGTAATTTTACCATTTTCAATTAAGTAAGCTTCTGAGGTTGAAAAGACAAATTTACCTGACGTGATATCCACCTGACCACCACCGAAATTCGGTGCATACAGACCTTTTTCCACACTGGCAATAATCTCTTCTGGTGTAGACTCACCCGCTAACATATAGGTGTTTGTCATACGTGGCATAGGTAAATGCGCGTAAGATTCACGGCGCGCATTACCGGTTGGCGCCACGCCCATCAAACGGGCATTATGTTTATCTTGAATATAATTACGCAAGATTCCGTTCTCAATGAGCACATTGTATTGACCCGGAACACCTTCATCATCAATCGCCAATGAGCCTCGACGTCCAGCAATCGTCCCATCATCCACCACGGTACATAGTGAAGAGGCAACTTGCTCGCCCATTTTTCCAGAGAAAACAGAGGTTCCACGACGGTTAAAGTCGCCTTCTAGACCATGACCTACCGCTTCATGAAGTAGAACGCCAGGCCAGCCAGCGCCTAACACCACAGGCATCATACCCGCTGGCGCTGCAATCGCAGATAAATTAACCAATGCCATGCGCACCGCTTCACGAGCATATTGTTCCGCGAGCACTTGCCCTTGATGAATTTCAAGGAAATATTCATAGCCGTAACGACCACCGCCACCGCTTGCTCCGCGCTCACGTTTACCATCATGTTCTACGAGAACACTCACCGAAAGACGCACTAATGGGCGAATATCCACCGCTAATGTGCCATCAGTGGCAGCGACCAGCACTTGTTCATATACCCCTGTCAGACTCGCATTGACTTCAATCACGCGCGGGTCTTCCGCACGAGCTACTTGGTCAACGCGATGCAGTAATTCAATTTTCTGTTCGCGCGGTAAACTACGCAGAGGGTCCGCGTCTGAATAGAGTTTTTTGTAGTCAACGTTCGTTAAAATTTGTGACTTACCAGAGCCTTGTTCAGTCACGATACTACGGGCAGCGGTCGCACTCTGCGTCAGCGCTAACAGAGAAATTTGGTCTGCGTATGCAAAACCTGTTTTTTCTCCCGTAATTGCACGAACCCCAACTCCTTGGTCAATATTGTAGGAGCCATCTTTAATAATTCGGTCTTCTAAAACCCATGACTCATGGTAGCTAGACTGAAAGAAGAGATCCCCATAATCAACACGGCGCTCAGATAGCAGCCCTAAAATATCATACAGATTATCTTGACTAAGACCGTTGGCAGCCAGCAAATGTTCGCTGACAGAAGCTAAACTCATATTCATTACTCTTATTTGGTTTGTTTTTTAATCAATGATGTCAGTTGTGGTCTAAAGCGGTTATGTTTTACCACTCGGATCTGTTCACGCATCACATTTAAGCTGTCTGTTTGGACATTCACCACCAACGCGGAAACGGCATCAACATTCTTTTTCATGACCTTACCCCAGCCATCAACGGCTAAAGTGTGTCCCCATGTTCGGCGAGTACCGTGTACACCAACTTGTGCAGGTGCTAAAACGTAGCACTGGTTTTCAATCGCACGCGCTCTTAACAGTGGCTCCCAGTGCGCTTGCCCAGTGTAACGAGTGAATGCCGCAGGTACCGAAATAATTTCAGCACCTTGTTCACGCAAGGCTTGGAATAAGCCTGGAAAACGTAAATCATAACAAATGGTCAGCCCTAAGCGACCAACAGGGGTATCAACCACGGTAAGATACTCACCGCGTTGATAAATAACGGATTCGTTATACTCGCCTTGTTCATCTTCAATGTTCACGTCGAACATATGAATTTTATCGTAACGCGCAGTAATATTACCTTTCGCATCAAACAGTAAGCTGCTGCTTGTAATACGTTCAGGATCTTCACGACTAATCAATGGCATTGATCCAATGAGGATCCACACATTGTAGCGGATAGCCATTGCGCGGATTGCGTCTTGTAATGGGCCAGTTCCTTCTGCTTCAGCCTGTTTACGATAGGTTGCAGCATCAGCAAATAGTAATGCATTTTCAGGAGTAAGTACTAACTGCACGGTATCAGGCAACTGTTTAATTTGCTGCTCGATCTGTGCCAAGTTGTGTTTAGTATTCTTACCGCTACATAACTGCAAAAGTGCAACATTACCCGTTTTCATTACTCTTGAGTCTCCTTAAGCTGACGTAGTACTTCATCAATTTTCGGTTCATCTAAACTGCCGCTCACGCGATAACGAATAACCGAAATTTTACTCCACAACGGACCAAGGACTTTCGATGCGGCAAATACTGCCGCTCCCGCAAATGGGTTAATCACAAATGCGGTGGCTACACCTACTGTAGCAGATATTTCCGGGGTAATAACCGCTTCGGCATTAATTTGGCGTTTAACGAGGTCAATTTCCCCATTCAAGGCAATATCTGCGACGAGTCCGTCAATATTGAGGTTCTTCGAGGTTAGAATACCTTGATTAATCACCGCATCGCCTTTGATTGAGTCAAAGTTAAAGTCATTACTAAACGTATCGCGGAAGTCTAATTGAAGTTTACGCAATAATGCATCAAAACTGACTAAACGTAACAGCTGCCCAGCACGACCGCCTCCCATATGAGCGATGGCGCCTTTACCTAGGTTCATCGACATTTTACCATTGAGCGTGGCTAAATCAGGTTCCCAAGGCACGAGCCCCCAGTTAAGGTCAAATTCAATGGAATACGGGGAATCAATAATAGGCACTAAGACACCAAAATAAGCGGCGGTTTCATCAAAAGCTTCTCCCGTTAATGAACCCGCTATCTCCGTTTTATTTCCGTTATTACTGTGCCATAGCGCATCCAGCTTTAACTCACTGGCACTGTTTTTCAGTGAACCTGCGGTTAATTTCAAAGTATGCTGTCCTTCGGGGGTAATTTTTGCCGTAATTTCACCCAATTTTTGCCCACTCACCCAGCATTCCGCACAGTGAATATTCACTCTAGGCCATTGGCTGAAATCAAATGTCTCCGATTTTAAACTCGCTTCAGTTGGCGTCAATGAACCTTCAGGGTTGTAATACAGATATTCAATATTCAGCGCCCATGGCCGCTGCTTCCATATCTGTAATTGTCCTTTTAAATTGGTGCTATCAACATTGATTTGCTGCTCATCACGGTACAGGTCGTAGGAAAAACTTAAGTCTTTCCAGTGTTGTCCTGCCAGATAAACCGAGGGGACTTTAACTTCAAGCGTGTCAGGGTAACTAATTACCCCCACATGTGAGCTAGCCGGCGAAGATAAAAATCCACTTGCCAGTTTTTCCCAATTCACATCCTCTACCGCAGGCAAGTCCACTAAGATTGATGAACCATTTGGTAATATTGGCGGCTGATTACTCCATGGTGCGATATGGGCTTTTTGCAGTTGTAAGGGCGTACTCGATAGCAACCACTGAGAATTAAATCCAAGGCGCTGACCAATATCACCACTGACGGTCAACTGCGCTGTAGTGCCTTTCGCTTGAACATTTATTTTACTGAGCTGTTGCAGTAATGCCGTATCCAGCGCCGGTAATTGGCTTTTTAACTTATTGAGCCCCGCTGTAATATCAATCTGCAGCCCTGTTGCTTGCTTCGATGATTCAGGCAACGTGATATGAATTTGGCTTTTCCAATCACTCAAACCTGACACTTTTCCTTTAATATCATTTGGCAACATTGGAATTTGATTCAATTCCCAATTTCCGCCTAAATTAATATCCACCAAATAATCTTTTGGTCCCGTCAGTGTCGTGAAATCCAAAGAAACAGGCTGCCCTAACCATTGACCTGTGATGTTATCACTCACTAAATCCCCATTGGTGAACTTAAAACTTCCTGTAAGTCCATGTAGGGTACTGTCGATAGGACGGACAAAAATAGTATTCTTGTTGAGATTAACTTGCCCTTTTGCCACCACGTCTTTCCCTGCTGATAATGGGATAGCGAGATTCAGTTTTCCCGTTACCGTGCCATCAATTTGTAGCTCATCAAGGGTACCGCCAAGGGAATTCTTTAACGGTGTCTGGGTAAAATATTGTTGAATTTGCTTGCCCGTACCACTAACACCGGCATCGATATACAACATTTCATCAAAATAGTCATGGATCACGGCATCGAGATTTTCTGCCGTTGCATCCCCTAACTTCACCGAATCAGCATGCATCGCCAAACTGGCTCGGCTAAAGTCTAAGTCGATGTTTAAATCCAGTAAGGCTGGCCATTGGTCATCGTATTCGAATGTGCCATCACGTAACGGTACGTAGACTTGGAATTGCCCATCATTTTTATAGTAAGGGTAATGGGCTGGGTCGCCTTTATAGACTAACGTTGCATTATCTACATGCCCCGCAATAATCGCTTTTGTGAGGTAATCTGCCAGCGCTTGCCCCATCAATTTTTGTGGGAAATAGCGCCAAGCTTCTCCTGCATTATCGGTACTGATCCCCGCCAAAATAGCTAAATCGGCAATATCATGCTGCTTCGCTTTCGCATAGCTAAAGTCACCATTTGCCCTGACCGCTTTGGCTTGTAAATCAATGCCTGAGCTCCACAATTTGAATTCGCTACTGTTGTTGACCCAATTTAATTTACCGTTAGCGCGGTCAATTTCAAAGGGGGCTTTAAATTCATCACGGTAATCCACCGTGCTATCTTTGAGCATAAACGAGAGAATACCTTCTTGGTCACCCCCAACTAGCACGCCCGAAAAATGGTTAACGGATGGCAGTTCTTTCCATTTTTTCCAGCTAACATCCTGCCAATCCATACTGATCTGCGTATGTTCTTCCGTATCTTGCGTAAAGTCTAAAGCAAATTCTGTGACTAACCCCGTCGGCTGACGATGCTGCCAATCTTGAACCAATTCGGGGGTTACAAATGAGAATGTCGGTAACACTTCACTCAAGCGTTCTAATTCAATATTTTTTGCTCGAATGCGCCAATGATCTTTATTTTGATATTTTGCAGATGAGGGTAAATACAAGACTGAAACACTACCTTGAGGCCAGATATACTCATTAGTTTTCAATGTATCGAGCTCTGGGATATTGAACAGCCAGCCGTTACCTTGGCGCTTCATACGAACTAGCAAATCATTCACTTGCAGGTTTTGAGCAAGGGTATCTTCCCCCCAGTTCGCTTCACCTTGGCGCAGCTGAATAAGGCCGTTATCAATACGATTATTCTTGAGAGAGATCCATGAAGACAAACTAAAGTTGGCGTCGCGTAACCCCGTGTTATCGCGTAACCATTTACTGAGCCAAGGCTGCATATCAATGTTATCAGCCTGCACATAGAAAATTCCATCGCTGAGCACGCCGTTTTTATCCGACACATCCAACTTTACTTGTAGATAACTATTTTGTTTATTTAGCGTCTCAAGACTCACAAAGCCCTGAGCTCGATGGCGGGTATCTTGATTTAGCCAAGAGAGTTCCGGCAACAGTAACGTCATTGTTTGGTCTGATGGCGTTAAGAAGGTCAACTGACTGTCTTTTAAAATAAAGTGGTCAAATTGCCGTAAGAAGAGATCATCCACACCATCATAGCTGGCGGTTTCTTCTGAGCCATCAAAGCTGAGCGGAACTTTATAATTCACATTGAGTTGATAAAAAGTCAGATCACGAAAACGCCACCGCAGAGATAATAAGGAATTCCAAATATCTAACTCAATGGTGACTTTGTTGACTTGAATATCTGTTATCGGATTTTCAATGGCGACATCAGAAATGATGAGCTCTGGACCATAATAGCGCCAAGCCCCTTCGATTTTACCGATGTTCAGTGAGATATCGTGGTGATTTTCAACATAAGTGATAATTTCTTGGCGATAATTATCAATATTAGGTAATAGAAAACGTAAACTGGTGAGTACCAACGCACACAGCAACAATACAGCAGCGGTTGTCACGAGAACTACGCGTGGCAGTCGTTTCACCAGTTTCTCCTTCAAGCAAAATGCTACATCATGACGACATCAAAGCGTTCTTGGCTATATAACGGCTCAGTCTGCACTTTAACTTGTTTCCCTACAAAGATTTCAACTTCCGCTAATGCGTGAGATTCATCTCCTGTCAGCACATCTACCACGGCTTGTGAAGCGTAAACTAAGAATCTATCTGCATCAATTGTCCGATGAACTCTGACAATTTCACGTAAAATTTCATAGCACACCGTTTCAACGGATTTTACCGTGCCACGACCTTGGCAAGTTGGGCAAGTATCACACAGGACATGCTCCAAACTTTCACGGGTTCTTTTACGCGTCATCTCCACTAATCCTAGCTGAGAGAAGCCATTAATGGTGGTTTTTACTTTATCTTTACTCAGTGCTTGCTCAAGCGACGCAAGCACGCGACGGCGATGCTCCGCATCAGACATATCAATAAAATCGATGATAATAATGCCACCGAGGTTTCTTAATCGTAATTGACGCGCAATGGCTTGGGTGGCTTCGACGTTGGTATTAAAGATAGT
Source organism: Providencia sp. PROV033 (assembly GCF_028484855.1). Classification (NCBI taxonomy): domain Bacteria; kingdom Pseudomonadati; phylum Pseudomonadota; class Gammaproteobacteria; order Enterobacterales; family Morganellaceae; genus Providencia; species Providencia sp. PROV033. Next base: position 23,700 of record NZ_JAMPSW010000035.1, read on the forward strand.
TTCTTCTAAATTACGGTGACCAACAAACGCCCCAGTATTGATATCAATGGTGGTCATCGCCTCAGTTTGGTCGATAATCAGGTATCCCCCTGATTTTAACTCAACCTTTCTGTCCATCGCCCGCTGGATTTCATTTTCCACATCGAATAGATCAAAAATGGGCTGATTCCCTTGGTAGAGCTCAAGTTTTGCCGTCATTTCTGGCACGTATTCCGCAATAAACTCTTCAAGCTGAGAGTAAGTCAAACGAGAATCGACACGAATACGGTCTAATGATGCTCCCGCAAAATCACGAATAATTCGGTAAGCCAGTGAAAGCTCGCCGTAGATTTTAGTGCGTGTGACATTACGCTTTTTACGTTCAATCACTTTCGCCCATAAGCGCTTTAAAAATGCGGCATCTTGTTTAACATCCTCTTCTGCCACACCTTCTGCGGCGGTGCGAATGATAAACCCACCGTTTTCGTCACAATATTGAGCAACACACTCTTTTAAGCGCTCTCTTTCTTCTTCACTATCAATACGTTGAGAAACACCTACATGAGAAGCTCCCGGCATAAAAACTAAGTAGCGAGAAGGTAAAGTAATATCCGTAGTCAGACGCGCGCCTTTTGTGCCTAGCGGGTCTTTAACAACTTGAACGATTAGGTCTTGCCCTTGTTTTACCAGTTCGGCAATGTCTCTCACATGGAAATTTTTTTGCTCATCACCTGCGATACATTCAGTGTGAGGCATAATGTCAGAGGCGTGTAAAAAGGCTGCTTTATCAAGGCCAATATCAACAAAGGCCGCCTGCATACCGGGTAAAACGCGGCTCACGCGACCTTTGTAAATATTCCCTACCAGTCCTCTTTTCGCCTCTCGTTCGACATGTATTTCTTGTAAGATCCCACCATCAATGTAAGCGACGCGCGTTTCAGATGGTGTTACGTTTACTAATAGTTCCGTAGTCATGAATTCCCCTTACCATCACCTAACGCTAAAAATCGTTGTATTAATTCTTCTGTTTCGACCAATGGTAAGCCCACTACCGCATGGTAGCTACCATTGATACGTCGGATAAAACGCCCACCCAAACCTTGGATACCGTAAGCGCCCGCTTTATCCATCGGCTCACCCGATTGTATATAATCCTGTATTTCCAGCAAAGATAACTCGCGGAATGTCACATCTGTCGTAATCAATGAGGTTAACGTCTCATCCGTATTCGACACCGCAATGGCGGTCATTACCTGATGTGTTTTACCTGAAAGGTCACTAAGGATTTGCTGAGCATGGGCAGCGTCTCGTGGTTTTTCCAATATTTTACCCTCGAGAACCACTATCGTATCTGCGCCAAGAACAGGGTGATTCGCGGGTGCAATAGCCACACCTGCTCGTGATTTATCTCGCGCCAAGCGCTGCACATAGGCTTGAGGCGACTCCCCTTCTTGCCATTTTTCTTCCACTTCTGGACGCAAAATTTCAAAGGAATAACCTAAGAGTTGGACTAATTCACGTCGTCTCGGTGAACCTGATGCAAGATAAATTAAGCTCATAAATTGTTATTCCCGTTATTATTAACAGCCATAATCTTAACATACTGAAAATTGACGGCGAATCTTTCGTAACAGTAAAAATAGCCACGGCCACAGAATACCATTCACCAAACTATTCCAGAATACTTGGGGGTGGAATAAGACTTGCGAGGAAAGGAATTCAGCCCAGAAAACAGCAAGATCTTGCACCACCGTTAGCGCAACAATAATCAAGGATTGCTGCCAAAGTGCCATATTACGCAGGAGTTGGTGCTTATAAGCCACGAGATAACAAATGATGCTGAATGATAAGGCATGAACGCCCAGTGCCGAGCCTTGAATAGAATCGACGATAATCCCTAAGAGAAAGCTAGTGCCAACACTGACTCGGTGTGGTAATGCCATCACCCAGTAAATCAAAATCAACAGCAACCATGTTGGTCGATAAAACGCCAATTGTTCAGGCCAAGGCATGACCTGTAAAATCAATGCGATAAAAAAAGATAACCAAATAATGATGCGCCCATTACCACGGTACTCATCCATTATGATCCCCTCCCATCTTCATCATACAGTCTCTCTCATCCAATCTTATGGCTGTGGCTGAGTTTGTTCTGGTTGCATGGACGATGGCAATGGCGGTCCTTGAATTTCACTCGGCGTTGGTAACACCTGCGGCAACACTTTCATTAAACGCTCATTCGCCGCTCGGTAAACATCAGATGGCTGTAACGCAGTTTTAGGATCATTTTCATTACCCCACAATAGGAGTAAATAGCGTAGACGCTGTAATTCTGCGCTTGGTCTAGCTGAAATGATGGTATATGCACGCTGAGTATCATGCTTCACCGCAGAAACCACCGCAACGGGATACCCTTCAGGGAATCGCCCGCCAAGCCCCGATGTCACTAGTACATCGCCAACGCGAATATCTGTATTTCCGGGTAATGGCTCTAACTGTAAATCATCCGCACAACCAGAACCGGCAGCGATAACGCGAATATCATTACGTAAAACTTGCACCGGTAACGCATGAGCGGTATCGCAAATTAATAAAACACGGCTATTAAAGTTGCTGATTCCCACCACTTGCCCAACCACACCTTTATCACTAATGACAGGCTGACCTTCATAGACACCATCATTACTTCCTTTATCAATGACCACTTGATCACGATAAGGTGTGTTCGCACCTGAGATAACCTGCGTTACCATCATGTGTTCGTCTTGGCGTAATGGGGAACCTAAAAGCTCTCGCAGACGGGCGTTTTCTTGTTTCAGCTGCTCAAGCAGTAAGTTATCTGCTTTTTTTAACAATATCTCTTGGCGCAGGGCTTTATTCTCAAATTGGAGTTGATCCCGCGTTGAAAGGGTTTCAGAGATATTATCGAGGAACTGACGAGGTCCGTTAGCTAAAAAATAGAATGGGCTAACCGCCGTGTCTAAATAATTACGGATTTTATTGAAAGGCTCGAAACGATGGTCAATCACCACCAGCACCAATGCAATTATCACTGCAATAAAAATGCGTAACTGTAGGGAAGGACCTCGCCTAAAAATTGGCTTCATGTATGGCTAAGTTTCGCTAATGGTCGGAGAATAAAAAAATAGTCAAAGCAACTGGAGCTAAAACCCCAGTTGCTTATGGCGTGATTTAGTCTTCGCTAAACAGGTCACCACCGTGCATGTCAATCATCTCTAACGCTTTACCGCCACCACGAGCAACGCAGGTTAAAGGATCTTCAGCAACGATGACCGGAATGCCAGTCTCTTCCATTAATAAACGATCTAAATTACGCAGGAGAGCACCACCGCCTGTTAATACCATACCGCGCTCTGAAATATCAGACGCTAATTCTGGTGGGCACTGTTCTAACGCTAACATTACCGCGCTAACAATACCTGTTAAAGGCTCTTGTAATGCTTCTAAAATTTCGTTGGAGTTCATTTTAAATCCGCGTGGCACACCTTCTGCCAAGTTACGACCACGCACTTCAATTTCATAAACTTCATCTGTTGGGAAAGCAGAGCCGATACCATGCTTAATGCGCTCAGCCGTTGCTTCACCAATTAAGGAACCATAATTACGGCGTACATAGTTGATAATTGACTCGTCAAAACGGTCACCACCAATACGTACAGAAGAAGAGTAAACAACACCGTTCAGGGAGATAACAGCCACTTCAGTGGTGCCACCACCGATATCGACAACCATCGAACCCGTTGCTTCAGAGACAGGTAAACCCGCACCGATTGCCGCAGCCATAGGCTCTTCAATTAAAAATACTTCACGTGCGCCTGCGCTTAATGCAGATTCACGGATAGCTTTACGCTCAACTTGAGTTGCACCAACAGGGACACAGACTAAAACGCGAGGGCTTGGACGCAAGAAGCTGTTACTGTGAACTTGCTTAATAAAGTGTTGTAACATTTTTTCAGTTAAGAAAAAGTCAGCAATAACACCATCTTTCATTGGTCGAATTGCAGAAATGTTACCCGGTGTACGCCCCAGCATCTGTTTTGCTTCACCACCAACCGCCGCGACGCTTTTTGGCGAGCCTGCGCGATCCTGACGAATTGCAACTACAGAGGGTTCATTTAATTTGACGCCTTGTCCTTTGACATAAATGAGGGTATTGGCCGTACCCAAGTCAATCGACAGGTCATTAGAAAACATGCCACGAAATTTTTTAAACATAACGAAAGGATTATCCTGCAAGCTGGGGACGAATAAAAACCCGTCTACTCTACCAACCACTTGAAGCTGCCTCAAGGCGTAAATCAATCACTTCATAAATATGGTTAATTCATCTATTTTCACATACTAAAATCGTACATGCTTCTATAACAAAACGAAGCAGATAAAAACCCCGAAAATTACCCTTAATTCATACGCACATGAATCTGTTCATCATTTGCGCACAAAAAATGGACAACCTTCTGGTTGTTATATACTCCATCTTTGCGTTCTTCCCAGTGTGACAAGCGATTACGTCTACAAGTTCAAATAAAATTTTTATATTTTAATTATTGCTATACATCTAGCTTTTTAACAACAAAATAAGTGAACTTAAATGTCGCTAATTCTATTATCAACTTAAAATTAAGCTATAACGATGTCGATACGCTGATGTATTAGTCAGAGTAGGACATTTTGCATGATAAAAGCCTAGTTATGCCAGAAAAAAATGCATTTTTACAAATTAATTACATAAGTAATAGTGTGAAAACCATTCTGGTGTCAATGAAAACGATTTTACCTATGTGTAAATTAAAAAAACACTTATTTAATCATAAATTAGGGGTGGGTCATGAAAGCGCTCGTTTTACAGCAACAAGACGATAAAATCGTTCCTGAAATTCATCAAGTTTCTCCAGAGTCACTACCTAAGGGTGATGTCATCATCGATATTCACTGGTCGACAATTAACTATAAAGATGCGCTCGCAATTAATGGAAAGGCGGGGGTTGTCCGTCAATATCCCATGGTCCCAGGTATTGATTTTTCAGGCATTGTTCATCACAGTGAAGATCCCCGTTTCCATATTGGTCAACATGTTTTACTCACCGGCTGGGGAGTGGGAGAAACCCATTGGGGGGGACTTGCCACCCAAGCAAAAGTTCCCGCTGATTATTTAACGCCTCTTCCTGAATCATTATCACTGAAACACGCCATGGTTATTGGTACCGCAGGATTTACCGCGATGCTCTGTGTCAACGCGCTTGAAGAGGCAGGCATTACCCCTGAAAGTGGCGACATTCTGGTCAGTGGTGCCAGTGGTGGAGTCGGAAGTATTGCCACTCAACTACTGTCTTTATTAGGCTACCACGTTGTCGCTATTTCGGGGCGAGAAGAAAATCATGACTATTTGCTGCAAATTGGCGCAAAAAGTGTGCTTCCACGCAGTGAATTTACGCATCCCGCGAAGCCATTAGATAAACAACGTTGGGCGGGTGCAATCGACACCGTTGGTGGTGACGTGCTCGCCAATATTTTAGCACAAGTGAACTATAATGGAGCTGTAGCAGCATGTGGACTTGCTGGCGGATTCACTCTACCAACAACCGTTATGCCATTCATTTTACGCAATGTTCGTCTACAAGGAGTCGATTCGGTTTACTACCCTGCAGCTAAACGCTCAAAAGTGTGGGAACGATTAGCACAACTCTTGCCTGACACGTTTTATGGACAAGTCAGCAGAGAGATATCCTTAGAAGAGTGTGTGGAATATGCAAAAAAACTCTTAAAAAATGAAGTCACTGGGCGTACCCTAGTAAACCTTCAAAATTAAATCATCAATATCCATCATTGTGCTGCCACAATGTGGATTACGGCACAATTTCTAAAATAAATTCGGGTAATTTCTCTGATAAGACCAGTATTTTGCTGCTATATGCGACGAAATAATTATAATGCTCTTCCTTGTCAGTCAAAAATCTATTTATTTTTATGATAAAAGATGACAAACCGTCAACATCGCGTTATGTTGTCGGATTATTGACATATTGTCGGAGTTAGCAACACAATGACAGAAGATACTCATATTTTGCTCCTTAACGGACCGAACTTAAATATGCTAGGTTCTAGAGAACCTGAGAAATATGGAGCGCGGTCGCTTTCTGACATTGTATCGAACCTGATGCAAGAAGCAGAAAAGCTAGGGGTGAAACTGAGCCATTTTCAGTCAAATGCAGAGCATGAACTTATCGATAGAATTCATGCAGCACAAGGTAATGTTGATTATATCCTAATCAACCCGGCCGCATTCACGCATACAAGTGTTGCTCTGCGTGATGCGCTATTAGCGGTGAGTATCCCATTTATTGAGATCCACTTGTCTAATATTTATGCTAGAGAATCCTTTCGCCATCACTCCTATTTCTCCGATATATCCAGTGGAGTTATTTGTGGTCTTGGTGCTGAGGGTTACAGTTTTGCATTACAAGCCGCGGTAAACCGTGTGCAACTAATTAATTCAATCCAATTATAAGAGTACGGAATCATATCCATGGATATTCGTAAAATTAAAAAGCTGATCGAGCTTGTTGAAGAGTCTGGCATTTCTGAACTGGAAATTTCTGAAGGTGAAGAGTCAGTACGTATCAGTCGTGTATCACCAGCATCTCAAATGATGGCTGCACCTCAACAGTTCTACTCAGCACCAGTTGCTCAACAACCTGCATTAGCTAACGCGGTTGCTCCAGCACAAGAAGCAGCAGCTCCAGCAGCACCTGCGGCAGTTTCTGGTCACCAAGTTCGCTCACCAATGGTTGGTACCTTCTACCGCTCACCAAGCCCAGAAGCAAAACCATTTGTTGAAGTTGGTCAAACAGTCAAAGTTGGCGATCCTCTTTGCATCGTTGAAGCGATGAAAATGATGAACCAAATTGAAGCAGATAAAGCTGGTGTTGTTAAAGCTATTTTGTTGCAAAACGGTGATGCAATAGAATTTGACGAGCCATTAGTTGTCATCGAATAACGAGGCGTTTCCATGCTGGAAAAAATTGTTATCGCAAACCGTGGAGAAATTGCACTGCGTATTCTGCGTGCATGTAAAGAACTCGGCATCAAAACTGTTGCGGTTCACTCCACGGCAGATAGAGATTTAAAACACGTATTGCTGGCAGACGAAACTATTTGTATTGGTCCTGCCGCATCGGCAAAAAGCTACTTGAACATCCCTGCGATCATTGCTGCGGCTGAAATCACAGGCGCACAAGCGATTCACCCAGGCTACGGTTTCCTGTCTGAAAACGCTGACTTTGCAGAGCAAGTAGAACAATCAGGCTTCATTTTTATCGGGCCAAAAGCTGAAACCATCCGCCTAATGGGTGACAAGGTTTCTGCGATTAGCGCGATGAAAAAAGCAGGCGTTCCTTGTGTACCGGGTTCTGATGGTCCATTAGGCAACGATACTGAAAAGAACAAAGCAATTGCTAAACGCATCGGCTTCCCAGTTATCATCAAAGCATCTGGTGGTGGTGGTGGTCGTGGTATGCGAGTGGTCCGTAATGAAAAAGATTTAGAATCTTCCATTAACCTGACCCGAGCAGAAGCAAAAGCTGCATTCAACAACGATATGGTTTACATGGAGAAATTCCTTGAAAACCCTCGTCACGTTGAAATCCAAGTGATGGCAGATGGTCAGGGTCATGCTATTTATTTAGCAGAACGTGACTGTTCAATGCAACGCCGCCACCAAAAAGTGGTTGAAGAAGCACCAGCGCCAGGAATTACCCCTGAAATTCGCCGTCATATCGGTGAACGCTGTGCAAATGCGTGTATTGAAATCGGTTATCGTGGCGCAGGTACTTTTGAGTTCTTATTTGAAAACGGCGAATTCTATTTCATCGAAATGAACACCCGTATTCAGGTTGAGCACCCAGTGACCGAAATGATCACCGGCGTTGACTTAATCAAAGAACAGCTGCGTGTAGCTTCTGGTTTACCATTATCTGTGACTCAGGATCAGATCAATGTTCACGGTCATGCGATTGAGTGTCGTATCAACGCAGAAGACCCGCACACATTCCTGCCTAGCCCAGGTAAAATCACGCGTTTCCACTCTCCGGGTGGCTTCGGTGTTCGTTGGGAATCTCATATTTACGCAGGCTACTCTGTTCCTCCGTTCTATGACTCAATGATTGGTAAATTAATCACTTACGGTGAAACTCGTGACATCGCGATTGCTCGTATGAAGAACGCGCTGAACGAACTGATCATCGATGGGATTAAAACCAACATCGAATTACAACAGATGATCATGAATGATGAAAACTTTGCCAAAGGTGGAACCAACATCCACTATTTGGAGAAAAAACTCGGTATTCAAGAATAATCCCCTGAATAATCGACATTTTCATCATTAAAAACAAATACCGGAAAGCCAATTTCCGGTATTTTTTTGCCTATAAATGGCGGGATTATCGGTTTTATTACGCTATTTTTCACACTCCCCCTTCAGATTGTCGTACAATCCCCGATTATTTTTGTCAACATGAGGAGGAAAAGCGGATGGACAAACGTTTTCTTCAATCAAACAGGGAAGCTCGTTGGGCGCTATATCTGACTATTGCCTACATGATAGGTTGGGTACTTTGTGCTTATCTACCCAGTAACACACTTGGTGTTACCGGATTACCGTTATGGTTTGAATGGTCATGTCTGACTCTCCCTATCATCTTTATTTTGCTATGCATCATGATGGTTAAACTCGTATTCAAAGATATCTCGTTGGAGGAGAAAGATGCAGACTGAAGTACTTCTGCCCCTAGTTGGCTATCTGCTCCTCGTTTTTCTCCTTTCGCTCTATGCTTATAAAAAACGCACGAAAGGCGAGTTTCTTAACGAGTATTTCCTCGGTAATCGCTCGATGGGCGGCTTTGTTTTAGCCATGACCATCACCGCAACCTACATCAGCGCCAGCTCCTTCATCGGTGGTCCCGGTGCCGCCTACAAATATGGATTAGGCTGGGTACTCCTTGCCATGATCCAACTGCCTGCCATTTGGCTATCTTTGGGTGTACTTGGCAAAAAATTCGCAATCCTCGCACGACGCTATAATGCCGTTACTCTTAACGACATGCTGTACGCCCGCTACCAAAGCCGTTTTTTAGTTTGGTTTGCAAGTGTCAGTTTATTAGTCGCGTTCTTTGGCGCAATGACCGTGCAATTTATCGGCGGTGCACGATTACTTGAAACTGCGGCAGGCATTCCCTACACATACGGACTACTCATTTTTGGTGTCTCTATCGCACTGTATACCGCTATCGGTGGTTTTCGGGCGAGCGTCCTTAACGATGCCTTGCAAGGGCTGGTTATGTTGCTTGGCACCGTTATTTTGCTCGTTGCCATTATTTACCATGCAGGTGGTTTACCAGCCGCTGTAGAAAAAATGCACGCCATCGACCCGAAATTAGTCTCCCCTGAAGGTGCGAACGATATCCTAAGCGGGCCATTTATGGCCTCATTCTGGGTGTTAGTCTGTTTTGGGGTTATCGGATTACCGCATACCGCAGTGCGTTGTATTTCCTACAAAGACAGCAAAGCCGTCCATAAAGGTATTATTCTCGGTACCATTGTGATGGCAATCTTGATGTTTGGTATGCACTTCGCGGGCGCCTTAGGGCGTGCCATACTGCCGGATTTAACCATTCCAGACCAAGTGATCCCAACCTTGATGGTTCAGGTTCTTCCGCCATTTGCCGCGGGGATTTTCCTAGCAGCACCAATGGCCGCAATTATGTCCACCATTAACGCCCAGTTACTACAATCTTCGGCGACGATCGTGAAAGATATCTACCTTAACGCCGCACCTGAACAAATTAAAAATGAGAAAAAACTGGCGCGCATTTCCAGCTTCTCAACGTTAATTTTAGGCGCGCTATTATTGATTGCTGCGTGGAACCCTCCACAAATGATTATCTGGTTGAACTTGCTAGCTTTTGGTGGGTTAGAGGCCGTATTCCTGTGGCCGCTGGTTCTTGGACTTTATTGGGAAAAAGCCAATGGTACTGGGGCGCTAAGTGGAATGATTGTGGGTGGAGTCTGTTACGCTATTTTTGCGTCATTTAAGATTGAAATTATGGGCTTTCACGCGATTGTCCCATCGCTGATCCTCAGCTTAATTGCCTTTTTGATCGGTAATCTTTTTGGCAAAAATCCAGTACAATCGGCACCAAACGAACAGGTAACTAGCACTCATTGATTTTGGCTTTACCTAATGTAAATGAACAAATGCAATGCTCTCAATATTGATGTGAAACATAGCAAACCATTTTAGTGCTCTAAATAATTCGCGTCATAGCTAGGCGGCAAACGAGCTAATCCCTAGGAGCATACACAAGTATGTGACTAGGGTTAGCGAACGCAGCCAACAACGCTATAGCGTGAAGAATGAAGAGCATCCTAGAAGAGAAAAAACAATGCCTTGGATACAAATCAGACTAAACTCAAACGCAAAAGATGCAGAAGCGCTTGGCGATGAATTAATGGAAACGGGATCAGTCTCTGTCACATTTCAAGATAGCCATGATACCCCTGTTTTCGAACCACTGCCGGGGGAAACTCGCCTTTGGGGAGATACTGACGTCATTGGCTTGTATGACGCTGAAACTGACATGAAACTGGTGATCGCCCAGTTAGAAAATAGCCCACTGTTAGCACCTGGCTTTGTTCATAAAATCGAACAAATTGAAGACAAAGATTGGGAACGTGAATGGATGGATAACTTCCACCCAATGCGTTTCGGTCAACGCTTGTGGATCTGCCCAAGCTGGCGTGATGTGCCCGATCCAACCGCGGTGAATGTTATGTTAGATCCAGGATTGGCATTCGGTACGGGCACCCACCCAACAACCTCTTTATGCTTAGAGTGGCTAGACGGATTAGATCTTGAAGGTAAAACAGTAATCGACTTCGGTTGCGGATCTGGGATCTTAGCTATTGCTGCATTGAAATTAGGTGCCGCACACGCTATTGGGATCGACATCGATCCACAAGCTATCCTTGCTAGCCGCGATAATGCAGAGCGTAACGGCGTCTCAGAGCGTTTGTCGCTCTATTTACCGAAAGACCAACCCCAAGACCTTCAAGCAGATGTCGTCGTTGCTAACATCCTTGCAGGTCCATTACGTGAGCTTGCACCAATGATCAGTGTATTACCTCGAGTCGGGGGTCATTTAGGTCTCTCTGGCGTGTTAGCGAGTCAAGCTGAAAGCGTGGCTGACGCGTATCGTGCAGACTTCAATATTGACCCAGTTGCAGAGAAAGATGAATGGTGCCGAATCACTGGTGTCAAGCATTTTTAATGGGTTTGCGGTAAAAATTGAAGAATAATTTCTTTGAAATTAATTGCAGAATGGATTATCTTACAGCTCAAATATTGCTCAATAGCTGGTGATAATCTGTTCTGCTCGAGAGATGAGTCTCGGATATTCTCTGTAATCGTTATTTTTAGTGCTCGTTGTTAAAAAACACCTAACAACCTGTTAAATAACACTAATTTTATTATTTCTTAAAAAGCAAGATAAAAAAGTTAGTGATAAATAACCGTTTGCTCAAAGTTTGTCCTTTCATATCTCGTAAAAAATGCGTAATATACGCGCCCTTGCAGTCACAGTATGGCCCCCATTTAGTTATGCGAATCGGACAATATCAGTTGAGAAACTGTCTTATTGCTGCCCCCATGGCAGGCATCACAGATAAGCCGTTTAGGTCTCTGTGTTATGCAATGGGTGCTGGAATGACAGTATCGGAGATGCTTTCTTCCAACCCACAAGTTTGGAAGACAGATAAGTCGAGACTCAGGATGGTTCACCGCGATGAACTCGGGGTGCGTTCTGTTCAAATAGCTGGCAATGATCCCGATGAAATGGCCGCAGCAGCTCAAATTAACGTTGAGAGCGGCGCTCAAATCATTGATATCAATATGGGCTGTCCAGCTAAGAAAGTGAATCGTAAGCTTGCAGGCTCAGCCTTGCTACGTTATCCGGAGATTGTGAAATCAATCCTAGAAACCGTTGTAAACGCTGTGGATGTGCCAGTCACACTAAAAATCCGCACAGGCTGGTCACCTGAAGAGCGTAACTGCATAGAGATTGCCCAATTGGCCGAAGATTGTGGTATTCAAGCCTTGACCATTCATGGCAGAACCAGAGCCTGTCTGTTCAACGGCGAAGCTGAGTATGACAACATTCGGGCAGTTAAGCAGACTGTTTCCATTCCGGTTATTGCCAATGGCGACATTACTGACCCGCTAAAAGCCAGGGCTGTTTTAGACTACACAGGGGCGGATGCCTTGATGGTAGGCAGAGCAGCTCAGGGAAGACCTTGGATCTTTCGGGAAATCCAACATTATCTGGACACAGGTGAGATATTGCCACCGATGCCAATGGCAGAAGTGAAAAGCATTATGCTAGGGCATGTACGGGAACTGCACGACTTTTATGGTCAAGGCAAGGGAGCCCGTATAGCGCGCAAACATGTTTCTTGGTATTTACAAGAGCATGCACCTGATGACCAGTTTCGGCGCTCCTTCAACGCCATTGAGGATGCCAGCGAACAGCTGGAGGTGTTGGAAGCATTTTTTGAAAATTTTTGCGTAAATAAAAGATAAGAGCTGACAGAACTATGTTCGAACAACGCGTAAATTCTGACGTACTAACCGTTGCAACTGTAAATTCACAAGATCAAGTAACTCAAAAACCGTTACGTGACTCAGTTAAGCAAGCACTGAAGAACTATTTTGCTCAATTAAATAATCAAGATGTTAATGATTTATATGAGCTGGTATTGGCTGAGGTAGAACAGCCTTTGTTGGACATGGTTATGCAATATACCCGTGGAAATCAGACCCGTGCAGCCCTGATGATGGGTATCAACCGCGGAACTCTGCGTAAGAAACTGAAAAAATACGGCATGAACTAATCCTAGTCAGTTAATGCTTTGTTTTTAAAGGCACTTCTTGTTTTACAAGGAGTGCTTTTTTGTTATTTGTGATATACCACGTGATATACAATAATCTGAACGATATTAAACAAAGACAACCATCTCTAAACAACCCTACCCTTTTAAGCTATAATCTATAAAAATTAGCTTCATCACATCATTAACTGATGCTTCTTAATGAATGTGGGATATTACAAAAAGATCACAGATATGAGTGAGAATAATATTAAAGCGGAAGTTAAAGCCGACTTGACCCCTATAATAGAATCAACACCTAGCGGGCTAAACAAACTTTTTGAGCTTGTTTTTGGTGTAAAATACGCTAAACAAAAAAGAAAAATACTTTTAATTGAGGCTCAGTCCAAAATAGAATTAGAGTTAATAGAGCGAGGCAAAGCTACTTACGATGATGAATCTCATTCATTATCAGTTGAAAACATAGTACATAATAAGAAATCTCTTGAAGAGACTAAAAATTTTCTTAGTTGTGTAGAGCATGCGGCAAATACTCTAGATGAAGAAGAAGCAAGTATAGAATCAGATATCTCCATTGATTTCTTTAATAGGTGGAGAAATGAGGCATCAATGATAAGTAGTACAGAAGCTCAAATTATATGGGGAAAACTTCTTGCTGAGGAAATAAAAAAGCCTTCATCAATATCTTTAAGGACATTAGATGTATTGAAAAATCTATCTAGTAAGGAAGTTTCCTTATTTACAAAAGCATGTAATTTTATTGTATTCTCATCATCATTATTAAGAACAGAAGAGTTAACTC
>NZ_JAMPSW010000036.1:0-37328 GCF_028484855.1 Providencia sp. PROV033
CCATTTCAAACCCCATCTAAAAAACCAGCATTCCCTCGCCAGCTCAATACCATTTATTCCAGGTTTTCAGGGATTAACCCATTATCCTTTAAGATCCCGATAACGATTTCTTGCACTTTTAAACCTACCGCTCGGTTATCTTGATAACCAAACAGTTCAATGGCCTCAGTCATCGCTTCCATAAAATGACCCATCAAGCAATGCAGAGATAATGCTGCTTTTTGTGTAGTTCCACAGTCGAAAAGCGTTTCAGTTGATTGGACTATACGTTCAGGCATCCATTGCTGATATTGTTTGCCGTTATACCAAACATCTTGTGGTGGTACTCTATGAGCAACAGTTCGCTCGAGTAGATTGAGAAAGAAGCGTTTCATGTCAGTACTTCTTGACCAAGCAACCCATAGCTCATTACGCGTTAACGCAATCGCGACTTGATGAGCTTCAAACCAAAAATCAGTCACTAATTCGGTGAATTGCTGCTCAGTCAATGGTGTTGGTTTTAATGCACTAGAGTTCTGTATTGAGAGTGCATCGGTAATGCCTGTTTTGTCTAACAGCACGACAAAACCGCGTGAGTAAGTACTATCTAACCCTTGTTGCTGCATATTGAGTAATCGTGAAGGCTCGGCAAAGGTAAAATCGACTTTGCGCCCTTCCTCATAAATCACTAAGCAGGTAGGGCTTTCAGGCTCATTTTCTCCACCATTTTCTAAATGTAATGCAATCAATGGATTGGCAATAAGGCTGATCCATTTTTTATCATGGAAAAGTGCGGTGACACCATGACCAATGAGTTCAATATCGATATCAGAATAGCTATCAATATTGAGTTCTCTCCCTCTAGATCCCGTGAGTATGACGGCGTCGATTCTAGGTTCGAGTAATGAAATAGAAATTATTTTATTGAGTAACGTTGCAGGTGATTCCATAACTGACCTATTGGAGTTAACAGGAGTCGCTAAGATACCGACAAATGAGGAGAAAAGCGAAAAACAAATCGTGGAAAGGGGGGGGGGACGTAAAATCATTCCCTCGTTAGGTGAAATCCTTGCAGACATCTTAGCCAAACTGGCGTATCTTGTTTAGTATATAAAACAAAAAATGCAGAATTAGTGGTTCTATGAAATTTTTTAGGCATAAAATAACTTTCTGCTAAACAGAGGCAAGACATGAGCGAGTTTATCGATTTTGACCATGCTGTTTATCCTTTTCCACCAAAACCAGCACCGTTGAATACCGATCAAAAAGCGTTTTATCGTGAGCGTATTAAGAAATTATTAGTTGAAAAAAACGCCGTGATTGTAGCGCATTACTATACCGATCCTGAAATTCAAGCTTTAGCTGAAGAAACTGGGGGATGCGTGGCTGATTCTCTTGAAATGGCACGCTTTGGCGCTAAACATAATGCTTCAACTCTCCTTGTTGCTGGTGTTCGATTTATGGGCGAAACCGCTAAGATCCTGAGCCCTGAAAAAAATATTTTGATGCCAACGCTGGAGGCCCAATGCTCGCTAGATATTGGCTGTCCGGATGAAGAATTTGCGCGTTTTTGCGATGCGCACCCAGACAGAACGGTTGTGGTATACGCCAATACCTCCGCAGCGGTTAAAGCGCGTGCCGATTGGGTTGTGACCTCCAGCATTGCGGTAGAATTGATTGATCATTTAGATAGCCTTGGTGAAAAGATCATTTGGGCACCGGATAAACACTTAGGTCGTTATGTCCAGCAACAAACTGGCGCAGATATTTTATGTTGGCAGGGGGCTTGTATCGTTCATGACGAGTTTAAAACGCAGTCACTGGAAAAAATGAAAGCCATGTATCCAGAAGCCGCGGTATTGGTACACCCAGAATCACCTCAAGCCATTGTTGATTTAGCCGATGCTGTTGGCTCGACCAGTCAACTGATTAAAGCGGCACAAAATTTACCCAATCCATCGATGATAGTGGCAACGGATAAGGGGATTTTTTACAAAATGCAGCAGGCATGCCCAGATAAGTCGTTGTACATCGCACCAACAGCCGGTGAAGGCGCGACTTGTCGTACATGTGCTCATTGTCCTTGGATGGCAATGAATGGCTTACAAGCGATTACAGAAGCCCTTGAAGGGGATGGCAGTGCGAATCAAATTTATGTAGAGGAGTATTTACGTGAAAAAGCGCTCTTGCCATTAGATAAAATGTTAAAGTTTGCAGAAAGTCTAAAATAATAAACAAAAATTTAGGGTTTAATTTCAAATGAGTTAACCCTGTGATATTGGTGAGCAATGCTATTTTAACTATTGATGATAAATAGGATTTAGGAATGGAGTTTTTTAGCACCGCAAATACGTTAATCCAGATCCCATTATGGGGTTCTGTTTATGATCTTTCGTATATTGAAGCTGTCGGTACAGCGGCTGGTTTACTGTGTATTTTATTAGCAAGTTTCGAAAAAACCATTAACTACTTATTTGGTCTGATTAACGTCACCTTATTTGCAGTCATTTTCTTCCAAATTCAGTTATACGCGAATTTACTTTTACAGGTATTTTTCTTCGGTGCCAATATTTATGGTTGGTATGCTTGGAGCCGAATGTCGAGCGCTCAAGAAGCTGAATTGAAAATTCGTTGGTTAAGCTTGCCGAAAGCGTTAACGACACTGGTAATTTCGATTTTGGCTATCATTTTTCTTACGCTAAATATTGATGTCGTCTTTGGTCGTTTAGCAACGTGGGCGGTTGAACTCTTAAATCTATTTGGCGCTAATTTAACATTGCCAATTCTTGACCCAGATGCCTTCCCATTCTGGGATTCCACTATGACGGTATTATCGGTTGTTGCGATGATTTTAATGACCCGCAAATATGTGGAAAACTGGTTACTATGGGTGGTAATTAACGTAATTAGCGTTGTGATCTTCTTTATTCAAGGGGTATACGCTATGTCCCTAGAATATTTAATATTGCTAGGTATTGCGTTAAATGGGTCACGGTTGTGGATCAAATCTGCAAAACAAAATGGCTCAAGAGCACTATCTCGCGATTAAGTATTTTTGAACAGGTAGCTTGAACATACAGCTCGATAGGAAAAAATGCAAAAAACGGCTAAAGTAACATTATCGTTGTTTAGCCGTTTCTGTATATTTTTACTCTGTATAACCCATCTATCATTTAGCAATTGTGCTAAATATCAATGTTTCACCCCATTTTATAATCAGAACTTAAATAATGGATGGTTATCTTGCCATTTTGGCTGTTTACAGATGGCTAGGGAACGGTTAGATTGAAAATTCGATACCTGTCGCATTTTAAGTTAATTGTTAGCTATTGAGACTCAAAAGGGTATGTAATTCAACCTTAGGAAAAATAATAAACATTGGATATACCAGTATGAACTATCAGAACGATGACGTCAGAGTAAAACAAATAAAAGAATTATTACCCCCTATTGCACTGCTCGAAAAATTTCCAGCAACCGATAAAGCGGCGTTTACCGTTCATGAAGCTCGTCATGCTATTCATAATATCCTAGTAGGAAAAGATGATCGTCTTGTCGTTGTTATTGGTCCATGTTCTATCCACGATACAAAAGCAGCGTTGGAATATGCTGAGCGTTTGAAAGAAATTCGTGAAGAACTAAAAGATTCCTTAGAAATCGTGATGCGTGTGTATTTTGAAAAACCGCGCACCACCGTCGGTTGGAAAGGGCTTATTAATGATCCTCATATGGATCATAGCTTTGATATTAACGAAGGGTTACGTATTGCACGTGAGCTGCTGTTAACGATTAATGACCAAGGTTTACCAACAGCAGGTGAGTTTCTCGATGTGATCAGTCCGCAATATGTAGCTGATTTAATGAGTTGGGGGGCAATTGGAGCCCGAACTACCGAGTCGCAAATTCATCGTGAGTTAGCGTCAGGCTTGTCTTGTCCCGTAGGTTTTAAAAATGGAACGGATGGGACAATTAAAATTGCCATTGATGCAATTAATTCAGCACGTTCAGCACATAGCTTCCTGTCTGTAACTAAGTGGGGGCATTCAGCCATTGTGAATACGAGCGGGAATCCTGATTGCCATATTATTCTGCGTGGTGGTAAAGAGCCAAACTACAGTGCTGAACATGTTAAAGCTGTACGAGAAGGGTTAATTAACGCAGGGTTAATCCCAAGCATTATGATTGATTTTAGTCATGCTAATAGCAGTAAGAAATTTGAAAAACAGATGGAAGTGGCGACGGATGTGAGCACTCAGCTCAGTCAAGGTGATCGCTCAATTACGGGCGTGATGATCGAAAGTCACTTAGTTGAAGGTAACCAGAATTTAGAATCAGGCGAACCTTTAGTGTACGGCAAGAGCGTGACAGATGCGTGTATTGGCTGGGATGATACGGAAAAAGTATTACGCCAATTATCGGAAGCAGTCATTGCTCGTCGAAATAAATAATCTAAATTATTCTAGTCATATATTGTAGCCCACTCAAAATCTGAGTGGGCTTTTTAATGTCCATTTTATGAAGTATTCATGTTTATAAAATAAATTAATTAACAATATGAAAAATAAATTTGTTTTATTTTTTATCTAAATATAACTTAATTTTGATGTTAACATAAATTGGCTTATTTAAAATAAAAGGATTTAAAATGGAAAGACAAACAATAAATGAAATAAATCATAAAATAAACTTAATTAATGAGTTTGATTTATTAAAAAATAAAATGGAGAGATTAAATGAAAGCTATAAAGAATATAATAAAAAAACGAGTTTGATTAGTGGTGAACTCAGTGCAATATTAGCAGAAAATCCTGATATTTATTATGATGTCTCTCATGAAAACATAGTGTTTATGTTAAAATATCAAAATGGACTTAATGTTTTTAATTCATCATTTAACAACGAAATTCATGATTTACAAGAGTTATCAATGACAATTGAAAACTGCAAAATTCCATCTGAAGATTTTTTGAAAATTAAAGATACTATTTTTAGTAAAAATAAAAAAATAGATAACATAATGAAATTAGTACCAAAATTAACTTGGAAGGATAAAGTTAACCTTCGTAATTTGAATATTGAAATTTATTCAATAATTGAGGCATATGATAAAATTAATATTGCATTTAGCAATGCATTAGATGATTTGAGGTCTTCTCTTAATCATATTGAATATTCTTTTAATGTTTATGATGAGAATAATAAAATTTACTATGGCTATGATTACATTGGTGCTCTCGATAGAAATGAAAAATATCTCAGTGAGTTAGATATTTCATTGGCTAATCTAGAGTATAATTTAGCAAATGAACAGCTAACTCAAGATGAAATTGAATCGCTTGATATAAAAATACAATACCAAAAGGAAGAAAAAGAGTTAATTATCGATGAAAATAAAGCAATAGAAAGTGCACTTCAGCTATTGGGACTGAGTCGAGAAAATAGAATTATTATGCATTTTCCTGATATTATTGAGATGACCAGTAACGATATATCAGGAAACTTAACCGTAGCTATTGCTGGATTTAAAGTCATAGACACTAATGCTATTGAGAAGGCAGTCATGGATGTCGCGCCAATAAAAGGTTTGATACCACAAATTCCTCAAGTTAATTAAGACCGATAAACCACTGCCAAAGGATTGGCTGGCAGTGGTTCTTGGCGTTACTGAAATTTGGCTATTTTCTTAAGAAGTAAGCCTAATTGATCTTTGGGCTCAAATTCGGTGTCGCTGATGTTCTCTGGGCGAGCGGTTAATATCAGCCTTTCATTAGGTACATTCACATGGAAATAGAGCTTTCCTTTATGGCTTTTTACGTAGAACACATCACTGAGAGGAATACGATAACAATACGCAAAGATATTTGGACGAATATAAAAATGGTTATCCTTGATAGCTAGGTAGGTCGAAGAACTGGCTTTTTTACCAAAGAAACCCAAGAAAACGGCGAATACAAATAAAAACATTCCTAAGCTCTGACTTAATACAATCAGCACGATACCTAAAATAGCAATGGAAAACACCATGATAGTATTGTTGCGCTTGTTCATTGGAATATTAATGTCGAAAGGTACATTAATCGTAGTATCAAATGGGGTCAGTTGATGGTAGCGCCAACGAATAGCAGAAAAAATCATTCCCATCGCAAAGACAATCGTAATGGGCATTAACGCAATACTGCTGATAATGGCAAGGACAATGGCAAATGTCGGCTTATAGTTGAGTACCATCATGCTCACAATTTGCAGTGGGAAGCTGACACAGGCTATGATCATCAATGTTTTCATCAATTCAGGGTTTGCACTTCCCGCGGGCCCTTCAAGGCTCATTTCTCCGGTTTGTAACATATACAGGAGCGCACCTAAAATACTGGCGCTGAGGATCAACCCAACCCAGACATAAAGATTAAATTTATTCATTATCTTGTTTTATCAACCTTTCAGTAAATTTTGCCTATGATAGTCGGTTATTGTCGTTTTCGACACTCCAAGCGAATAGATTTTATGATCGAGTCAGTAAAATGGGGAAAATAGTGATAAAAAAGGGCTAAGCCATTAGCTTAACCCTCAATTTAACCACTTTAGGTCTTACATGAAGTAAGTGATTACTTCGCTTTACCTTGGTTAGCTACCGCTGCTTGTTTCGCTGCGATTTCATCTTGGTTGCCCAAATAGTAGTGTTTGATTGGTTTCATGTTTTCATCAAATTCATAAACCAGCGGCACTGCTGTTGGGATGTTCAGGTTCAAAATTTCTTCTTCACCCATGTTATCCAAGTATTTAACCAGTGCACGCAGTGAGTTACCATGTGCAGCGATGATCACTTTCTCGCCTTTCTCAACGCGTGGTTTAATCACTTCTTCCCAGTAAGGAACAACACGGTCGATAGTCGTTGCTAAACTTTCAGTAACTGGCAGTTCAGATGGTTTTAAGTTTGCGTAGCGTGGGTCGTGACCAGGGAAACGCTCATCATCTTTTGTCAGATCTGGAGGCGTGATAGCAAAGCCACGGCGCCACAGTTTCACTTGCTCATCGCCGTATTTTGCTGCGGTTTCTGATTTGTCTAAACCTTGCAGTGCACCGTAGTGACGTTCGTTTAGTTTCCAGCTTTTTTCAACTGGCAGCCATTGCTGTTCAACTTGATCCAGAATGTTCCATAAGGTGTGAATAGCACGTTTCAGAACAGAGGTATAAGCGAAATCAAAAACAAAACCTTCTTTTTTCAGCAGTTGACCTGCATTTTTTGCTTCTTCGCGACCTTTTTCTGACAGTTCTACATCAGTCCAACCGGTGAAGCGGTTTTCTTTGTTCCACTCACTCTCACCGTGTCTTACTAAAACCAGTTTAGTTACAGCCATAGCTAAAACTCCTATCAGTACATTCAAATTAAAAATGAATTATTGCTGAGTTACATTATAGGGATAGTCAACTCGAACGCTAGTAACAACTTACGTTTTCACCAAGCCAAATCAAAAAATGCACCAGTGCAGGTACGTTTACATGAAAATCGTTGGCGTAAAAGTGACTAAATTGCCTGTTTATTGCCCAGATACCATTCTTATGGGATAAGTAAAAAATAACAGATGAACTAAATTTAACCCGAAGTGAAACGATACAGCAAGCCATAATTTACCGCTCCACATCCAAGCAAGACCATAAATCAGACCTGCAAGTGTAGCAAACAGGATTAATAACGGTCCTCCAGCAAAGTGGGCAGCACCAAACAATAATGCCGTGAGTATCAATGCTAGATAAGGCGAGCCTGACCATTGAGTAAGACGTTGTTGTAGGTATCCACGAAATAGTGCTTCTTCAGCGAAAGAAACGAACAGTATATTACTGATAACAAATGCAGGTAGCCAAGTGGGTAAATGAAATTCAACGCCTAAACCACCTGCAAGTGTGGCGATAATGAGTAGCACAGGAACCGCGATAATGAGTAGTAGCCACTGGCGACGAGAGGCATTTTTTACCGGTTTAGAGACGAGTAAAGTGGGTAAGCAAGCGAGCAAAATAAAAGGAATTAATGCTTTATCAAAGTTAAAATACAGCGTAAATGATGCGCTTTGTGCACCAACGAATGCTTTATCTAAATATTTTAGATTATTAAATCCTGGAAGTGCATGAATCAATAGTCCAATAGCGCAGGAAACAAGGATGATTTCACTGCCTATTTTTAGGATTGAAATGTGTGAGTAGTACAAATGAATGATGCAAATAGCCGTAATAAAGCCGAGTAATAGCAGTGCTTGCCAATGAATGATGCCAGTGAATGCTGCGATGGTGATGGCAATGAACAAGAGTAACAATGAAACAAATCGATGTGTGGTGAGTGTGACAAGTGATGAGGCTAACATTAACCAAGCCATAAGTAATACCTATATAAATATTTAAATTATTAAAACGGCAGATTTTAAGGAAATTTGGCTAATTTTCGATTTTAAATTGTTATTTCTGTATTTTTGCTAAAATAATTTTTATTAATCAATATGTTAATTTTGGTTTATTAATATTTATATTCAATCATTAGATTGAATATCGCTGAAAACAGAATATTCTATTTATCAGCGATATAGCATAGCGTTAAATTTTATCAATCTCGTAACGGTATTTCTCACCCTCAGGGACAAATCTGAGTCGGTGTGTAATACACGATGGGGCGTCTTCCTGATGATGGGAAACAAATAACAGCTGGGTATTCCCTTTGCTGAGCATGATATCGATGAAACGCAACACAAGAAGTCGATTTAATCCATCGAGTCCTTGTAGTGGTTCATCAAGAATCAGCAAGGCAGGGTGTTTAACTAAGGCTCGGGCAATGAGGACTAATCGCTGCTGACCCCACGATAAGCTATGAAAGGGTTGTTGAGCCGTTTGTGGTGCTAATCCAAGTAGCGCTAACCATTCATACGCTAGCTGAATCTGGTGGTCAGATGGGGTTTGATACAAACCAATGGAATCATGAAAGCCAGAAATAATCACGTTGAGAACGCTGGTTGCCACACGATATTCTTGGTGAATACTGTTACTGACGTAGCCAATATGACGTTTAATATCCCAAATGGTTTCCCCGCTACCCCGGCGGCGTCCAAACAGGGTTAAATCATTGCTATAACCTTGAGGGTGGTCTCCGGTGATCAGGCTCAATAATGTGGATTTACCTGCACCATTTTCACCAATGATCTGCCAATGTTCACCAGGGTTAACTTGCCAATTTAAGCCATGTAAAATCGGTTTATCGTTATAGCTCACAACACCATTATTCAAAATAATGTGTGGTATTTCGTGATCTAGTCCATCATCAAGAGTCGGGTCTTCTTGCTCAGGGATCGTGAGCTGTTTGATTTTTTCACTGTGCTGTAGCTGGCTAATTAATGTATTAGCAAGCACAGACTCTCTATCTCCGCTCATAGTGAGCTTACAGTCAGCAACTACACCTAGGTGTTCGACAAAATCAGGAATTTGATCAAAACGATTGAGAACCAATATTAATGTGAGACCTTTTTCATGAAGATCAAACAGGAGCTCGCTAAGATTATGACGGGAATAAATATCTAGACCATCGAAGGGTTCATCTAAGATCACTAAATCGGGTGAGCCCATTAAGGTTTGGCACAGCAAGACTTTGCGGGTTTCTCCCGTCGAGAGATATTTAAATCGACGTGACAGTAAGTCACTAATACCAAATTTAGCGGCGAGCTCTAAGCACAGTTCGTTATCTTTATGATGAAGTTGAATAATTTCAGCTGCGGTAAAACCTGTGTCGTCTTCATCCTCGCTGAGTAAATCGGTATTATTACGTTGCCATTCTTGGGCAAT
The DNA here is from genome assembly GCF_028484855.1 of Providencia sp. PROV033. Taxonomy (NCBI): domain Bacteria; kingdom Pseudomonadati; phylum Pseudomonadota; class Gammaproteobacteria; order Enterobacterales; family Morganellaceae; genus Providencia; species Providencia sp. PROV033. Next base: position 9,796 of record NZ_JAMPSW010000036.1, read on the forward strand.
AATCTTTTGAAGCTGCTCGAAAGAGAGGCGAATAGGCGACTTAAAGTCAACTTGGATCATGCCTGAAAGAGATTGAAGCTCCCCAGACAACACACGGGCTAGCGATGATTTTCCACTGCCATTTGCGCCAATAAAAGCCCAGCTTTCACCCGAATGAATTTCGAGATGAGGAATATCGAGCGTTTGAGTCTCGCTCAGCTTAAAGCACCCATTTTGTATTGTTATCGAGCTCATTTAGCTTCCTTATCATTGACCTGTCTGTTACCACAAATAATCAGGTTTACAAGCAAAGTCAATAAGTCACTCTGGACGGAAGCTAAAAAAGTCGAATAAAAGGTCTGAATTTGGGGTGTTAATCCCTAAAAATCTAACAAAGTGTAGCGATAATCACTTGATCTGCATTAAATAGTGCAGTTATTGGATCATTAACTGCGAGTTTTATCGCATCAACTTCTTGATTTGATAAGGTGGAGCAAAGCGTTTCACCACCCGATAAAGTGACGAGAATCTCGCTATTTTCTGGTCCTCTTTCGAGGGTTGAAACGACGCCGCTCAGTTGGTTATCAAAGTGAGTCTTGCTCGGTTGTTTCGTTAATTTGACCCACGGGGCTTTAATGAGAGCGAGAACTTCTTTTCCTTCAACTAAGCCAAGACGATTAGCGCTGGATTCGGTCAGGGCTGCGTTGATGACGGTTTTTTGATCGGCGAGTTTGACTTGAACATGCTGCAATACATGATTGTGATCTCGAGCAATCAAGGTGCCAAAAAATTGGTTACGGGCGCTGGTTTGTAGTGAAAAGCGAGAAATGGCGGCTAATAAGCTATCCAGTGGTAGGCTATCATCTTTGAGTACATCAAACGCTTTTTGCTGAATTTGTCCCAGTAAATCATAGAGCTGAATCAGTCTTTCTCCGTAGGGCGTCAGGGTCGTCCCACCGCCGCCTTTGCCTCCAGTGGCCCTGTCTACGAGAATGTCATCGGTGAGCAGGTTCATCTCATTGATGGCATCCCAAGCGCTTTTATAGCTGATCCCTGCAAGTTTAGCGCCTTGGCTAATTGAACCTGTTGCTTTTATTTGTTTCAATAGGGCAATTCGGCGAGGATCGGCAAACAAATTTCCCTGTAGTTTCAATGTAAGTAAGATTTCGGCCTGCATTGTATTCGAACTCCCTAGCTAGGATTATGGCGGCAAAGACAAAAAGCACATTTAGTATGTTGCTAGTATAATAATTTGTCTAAAATAGTATGCAATATAATGCTATTGTGCGTTATTATTTTCGTTGTATTGGTTTTTTCCTCGTCAGCGTATCAGCATGCTGGTGAGCACAGTATCACTGAAGAGGTTTCGATGTTAGAACTTATCAAAAGTTTGGGCTTTGCCCTATTAATGGTTCCAGTTGTCATGGTGCTGATTATGGGTCTGATCTATGGCTTAGGTTCATTTTTTAACTTATTGTCTAAAGCGCACGTTCCACATCACCATCATCATGAAGAAAGCAAATAATCTCTTGTAGATTTATTTTCTTGCTAATTATTGCCCTCTGACTACTGAGTAGTTGGGGGGCAAGTCATTTTTAACACTCCAAAAATGATTCTTTATAATAGCCAACAGGCTGTTATGGGAAGCCCATCAAAAATTATCAACGATAAATGTATTTCTGCTGTAATTATTCCATTTAATTCGATATATATAACCAATGTGTATAGATGCTCTCACTTATTAAATTTATAACGCATACTATATTAATATTATAAGTATTTTTTGAAGATTAAATGTTATTTAAAGGATGGTTTTATGAAGTTATTTATGGCGATTTTTATTCAATTGATAGTGATATTAGGTATTAATACGGCGAGCGCCTCCGCACTGGTAAAATCATTATCGAATTGCGATGCTGGTTTTTTCAAAGAAGCCAGTAAAAATAAAGGGTTAAATCAGATTTTTAATGAATTTTATCAACAAAAAATGATTGATGGCAACGCTTTTATCAAGCCAATTTCAATACAAGACGGTAAATTAAAACTCGAAAAATTTTCAGTAGAATATACGGACTTCAATAAATATAAGGGTGTTGTACCAAATGCACCGACGGGAGAATATTATTTTTGGGGATTTGAAACAAACCAGCCTTTTAATGACGTAATTAAAGCGTTATCACCACAAATAGATTTAGTTAAAGTCTCAGATGATTCTTACGTATATAACGCAATGTATCGTAATTCTGTATCGGATAAATGGCTCAAAAATAACTCACCTGCGTCAAATATGGCTCCTGATGAAGAATCGGCTGAAAAGCTTTTCATTATTGAAGTTAATAGCGACAAAAAAGTGACGCTATTTTGTACTATCCAAGGAAAAGTCGATCAGAAGGATCTACGTGAATCAGGGTTAATCAAATGAAAGTTAAATTCATGATGCTGTCATTTGCCTGCCTTACCGTCGTGGGTTGCCAAAATATCGGTAAATCTTCAACGCAATCCGATTTCCAATCTTCAGCGCTGCCCGCAGGATATGTAAAGTGGTTTGAAACGAAATCAAGCAACTTGTATATGGCGAAACCAGATTCGCATTACTACAAAGGTAACCCTGATCTGGTTCAGATCGATATCGTGACGTCATTTAAAAAAGAAGAAGAGTTCCGCGGTGTGAAAATGAAGTCGATGAGAGCGACGCATGTTTACGATTGTAGAAAAACCAATAAATATACGGAGCGACCAATCGGATTCTTTGCTAACCCATATGCGACGGGTAAGCCAGATATTCCTTACCCAGAGACGAGTAGCAATTGGGAAATCGCAGGGGAGAATAATTTTAATGGCATGTTTTGGAAAAAGTTGTGCGAAATGCGTGCCGATGTTGATAAATCCACGGATATTTTTGTGGATGTTTTAAATCAACAAAGTCCCCTAAAAATAAATGATTGGCTGAGTGTGACAGGGGCAGAAAAGAAAGCCAATGTTATTCATATTTCATACCAAGTGGATAACATGACAAAAGAAGCATTCCAGCAAAAGTTCAATAACGAAATTAAACATCAGCAGGTTGCAAGGCACTGTGATTTGTTTATGAATAAGTTTGGGATGGCAAAACCTAAAGCTATCTATTTAGATTTTTACATCAAAGGCTCTATTGCAGAATCCCTCGAAATTGACGATCGGCAATGTCAGTCTGTTGTTAAATAAATTTTTTAGTCACTATGATTGGATAGGCAATAGAAATACTAATGTTGTCTATCCTCCTGTCGATATTATTGTTATATGTGCGTAAATCCACCAATTATTGAGCTAGCACACTTTTATGGATGGTTTAACTTTAAGTTAACGCTGTATCTTGATATATATAGCGAGTTGAATAATACAATGGTGGATTAACATGAAAAAAGGTTTGATATCTCTAGTTGCTGGTGCCACGTTAACGCTGACGATGGCAGGGAATAGTTTCGCGGCTGAAAAAATTACAGTTTTCGCTGCTGCATCATTGACAAACGCCCTGAATGAAATTTCAGAGCAATATAAGAAAGAAACGAATGTGGAAGTGGTGGCGTCTTACGCATCTTCTTCAACGTTGGCCCGCCAAATTGAGCAAGGTGCGCCAGCAAATATGTTTATCTCTGCTGATCAGCAATGGATGGATTTTGCGATTGATAAAAATCTCATGGTTAAAGACACGCGTTACACCTTGTTAGGTAACGAATTAGTGTTAATCGCACCGAAAGATTCAAAAATTGATAAAGTTGAAATCAATAAACAGACAGATTGGAAAAAATTGTTAGATGGCGGTCGGTTAGCTGTCGGTGACCCTGACCACGTTCCTGTCGGTATTTATGCAAAAGAAGCGTTGACCTATTTAGGGGCTTGGGAAACGGTTGATCCGTTATTGGCACGTACAAATAACGTACGCAGTGGCATGGCGTTAGTTGAGCGTCAAGAAGCGCCATTAGGCATCGTATATGGTTCTGATGCGGTAGCAAGCCAGAAAGTCAAAGTAGTCGGAATTTTCCCTGCGGATACTCATAAACCTGTTGAATATCCAATGGGAATTGTGAAAGATCAGGATAATAAAGCGACCCGTGATTACTATGAATACTTAAAAACCCCAGCGGCTTCAGAAGTATTTAAACGTTACGGTTTCACTCCAAATCAAAAATAGCTAAGAGATCATATCGTTGCAGATGTTAAGTCCTTATGAATGGGAAGCGATTTACCTAAGTTTAAAAGTTTCCAGTGTGGCGGTGCTATTTAGCTTACCGCTTGGTATTTTAATGGCTTGGGTGTTAGTCCGCTGCCATTTTCCGGGCAAAACATTGCTCGACAGTATCATCCACTTGCCACTGGTGCTACCGCCAGTGGTAGTGGGCTATTTACTGTTAGTCAGCATGGGTAAGCGTGGATTTATTGGCGAATGGTTGTATGACTGGTTTGGCTTCAGTTTTACATTTAGTTGGCGAGGAGCCGCATTAGCATCAGCCGTGGTGGCATTCCCCCTCATGGTTCGGGCTATTCGCTTAGCGCTCGAAGCGGTAGATAAAAAACTTGAACAAGCCGCTCGAACCCTTGGCGCTAATCTATTAAGGGTATTTTTTACTATTACTATCCCACTATCATTACCCGGGATTATTGTTGGTACTGTCTTAGCGTTTGCTCGTTCTCTCGGGGAATTTGGTGCAACAATTACGTTTGTGTCTAATATTCCGGGGGAAACTCAGACAATCCCATTAGCGATGTACACCTTGATAGAAACGCCCGGAGCAGAAACGGATGCGGCGCGTCTGTGTATTATTGCGATTGTCTTAGCATTAATTTCGTTATTAATTTCAGAATGGCTAACCCGTTGGGGCAAGAAGCGTCTGGGGGTAGCTTAATATGTTAGAACTGAATTTTTCTCAAAAATTGGGTGACTTACAAATGGAAGTTAACACCCAGTTACCGACAGAAAGTATTACTGCCGTTTTTGGTTTATCTGGAGCGGGTAAAACATCCTTAATCAACGTCATTGGCGGATTAACCAAACCAAACAAAGGGCGTATTGTTCTGAATGGACGTACGCTGGTGGATATTGAAAAAGGAATTTGTTTACCCCCCGAAAAACGCCATATTGGGTATGTTTTCCAAGATGCTCGGCTATTTCCTCATTATCGGGTTAAAAGTAATTTGCGCTACGGTATGGCACCGCAAATGAAAGATAAGTTTGATGACATAGTTGAATTACTGGGTATTGAAAAGCTACTTAATCGCTTCCCCATTACGCTTTCTGGCGGAGAAAAACAACGAGTTGCCATTGGGCGAGCATTATTAACGGCGCCAGAAATTTTATTGATGGATGAGCCGCTAGCATCGCTCGACTTGCCGCGTAAGCGAGAATTACTGCCTTATTTAGAAAAATTATCGCAAGACGTTAAAATCCCGATTTTGTATGTTAGCCATAGTCTGGATGAAATTTTGCGCTTGGCGGATAAAGTGATTGTGATGGCGCAGGGTAAAGTTAAAGCATTTGGTCCGCTAGAGGATGTATGGGCGAGTAGCGCATTACGTCCTTGGTTGCAGCAAGAAACCTTGAGTAGTGTATTGAATGTAGAAGTCCACAGCCAGCATCCTGACTACCAAATGACAGCTGTTATGGTGGGAACTCAGAAGCTGTGGATCCCCCGTGTTGATGTTGATAAAAATAGCGCTTTACGATTACGTATCGATGCATCCGATGTCTCTTTAGTGCTTGAAAAACCGTTGATAAGTAGTATTCGAAATATTCTGTCAGCGGAAGTGGTGGAGTGGATAGAGGATGGAGAGCAAGTGGATGTGAAGTTAGATCTGGGCGATGAACACTATTTATGGGCGAGGATCACGCGCTGGGCAAGGGATGAGTTGTCGATTCGTAAAGGGCGTAAGGTATTTGCGCAGGTTAAGTCAATCTCTCTTTCTAAAGGCTCGTCATTCTTCACATCGTAGCATTGTTGACTTCATTCACTTGCCCTAGTCATATACACAAGTATATGCCTAGGGATGAGTGAATTTGTCGCCTAGCGGCAATAAGAATAACTCAGAGCCTTACATTGAGTCGTTTTACAAAACATATTTGCGAATGACTTCGGCGATACCAGGTTCGGTATTCACGCGAGTCACTAATTTCGCTTGCTGCTTGACTTCATCAACAGCGTTGCCCATGGCAACGCCTAGACCCGCCGTTGTGAGCATACTTAAATCATTGAAATTATCGCCGAAAGCAACCACATCATTCATGCTCATACCTTGGGATTCTACCCATTCTTTCAGGCGTTGACCTTTGCTATTACCTTTGCGACCCACATCCACTTGATCTTCCCACGACCATTCGCAATCCAAGTCTAATTCTGACTCAATTTCACGAACAACATCATGTAGGCGTTGGTGATCCGGTGAAGTGACCGCAAATTTCCAAATAGACTCATAATTATTCAGTGCATGAGCAAAATCTTCGATAAACTCGAGGTTTGGACGTTGATTTGGGGGCAAAGATTGTGCCCAATTTAATGTGCGAGTCACACCTTCAGTTTTGGTGTGGTATAGCATGGCATTATCAACATACATTAAGTGTTGGATATCGGAACCGCGCAGTTTATCAATCAGTAAGGCTGCGGAGTCAACCGTCATTGGGTTAGATTTAAGGACTTTTTTGCCTAAATAGTCATACAGGTAGGTACCGTTACAGCAGATGGCAGGGGTATCTAAGTCAAGGGTCTGATAAAACGGATGAATGGCCACATGGTGACGACCTGTCACAATAATGACTTTAACCCCTTGTCGACGGGCTTCATTTAGCACTTCTAGGGATTCAGGCAGAATTTTTTTCTGGTGATCAAGTAGCGTTCCATCGAGATCGAGGGCAATAACACGGTATGACATAAACGACTCCATCAGATTTTTTCGGATTCATTTTAGGGCTTTATGATAACTGAAGTTGATTAGTGTTTATACATTAAACTGTGCGGAGGCGGTTTTTAGCGGTAATTTGATTTTTTTTCGGTATAGTCAATCCATTATTTCATGCTGCTGTTTTTACTATCAATCAAGGAGTCAGGATGGATCAGGTTGTTTATGTTGCCAGCCCAGAAAGCCAACAAATTCACGTTTGGGCGATGAATCAAGTGGGTGAACTCTCACTACTGCAAACCGTGAGTACACCGGGACAAGTGCAGCCAATGGTGGTGAGTCACGACAAAAAGCAGTTGTATATTGGGGGGGGTCCTCATCTGAGTGTAGTGACTTATGACATTGAACCTCAAGGCACACTATGTTTTAAAGCACAAACTAGCGTACCAGGTAAACCGGTGCATTTATCGCTGGATAACAGTGGTAAATTTTTATTTGTCCCTTCATATCATCAGCATAACTTAGCGGTGTTGCCGATTGGTTGTGATGGGGTTGCTGGTGCGCCTATTCAAGTGATTGAAGGGCTACGTCATCCACATTCATCGCATATGGATGCGGATAATCAGCAACTTTGGGTGCCATGTTTAGGTGAAGATCACATCCGTTTATTTAATCTGGCAGAAAATGGTTATTTAACCGAAGCCACGGCAGATCAAATTACAACTGCACCGAAGGCAGGTCCACGCCATTTAGCCTTACACCCGAATAAGAGCGTGATCTACTGCCTTAATGAGTTAGATTCAACGATTAACGTTTATCATAAATTTACACGTTACCGTGAAATGCAGAATGTCGCACTGTACCCTGCGGGCAATCAAAGCCAACGTTGGGCGGCAGATATTCATATCACACCAGACGGTCGTCATTTGTATGCGAGTGAGCGTTCAGAAAGTTATTTAAGCCACTATCAAGTTTCAGATAATGGGCGAGAATTAAGCTTGGTAGAACGCTACCCAACAGAGGCGCAACCGCGAGGCTTTAATATTGATCCAACCGGTTGTTTCTTAGTGGCGAGTGGGCAAAAATCCGATCATATTTCAGTATCAAAAATTGATCAGATAACGGGGGAATTGACGGAACTAGCACGCTATAAAGCGTCCGCGGGCTGTATGTGGGTCACCTTCCGTTAACGGTTGATGACGATGTCGCTGAGTGGATTGCTCAGCGACATGTTTCGTTACGCCGTGAGCACCTTTTCCATTGCTTGGGTAATTTTACTCAGCTGGTCGGGTTTAATAATATACGGTGGCATAACATAAATGAGTTTGCCAAATGGACGCACCCACACGCCTTCTGCGACAAAAATTTTCTGCAATTCAGCTGTGTTGACGGGATGTTTCATTTCAATGACACCAATCGTTCCGAGCACTCTTACATCATGAACAGAAGGATAATGGGCTAGAGGCAGTAATTCTGTTTTTAGTTGTTCCTCAATTTTTTCAACGGTTTTTTGCCATGGGCTTTCAAGTAATAATTTTACACTGGCATTGGCGACGGCGCACGCTAATGGGTTCCCCATAAAAGTTGGACCATGCATAAAACAGCCGGCTTCCCCGTTACTAATAGTCTCTGCAACATGGCGGGTCGCGATGGTCGCAGAAAGCGTCATATATCCCCCCGTTAAACCTTTACCTAAGCACATGATGTCAGGTGAAATGCCCGCATGTTGGCAAGCAAATAATTTTCCCGTACGACCAAAGCCTGTGGCGATTTCATCTGCGATCAGCAACAAACCATAATGATCACATAGCTCGCGTACGCCTTTGAGATAATTAGGGTGATAAAATCGCATACCTCCCGCACCTTGAACGATAGGTTCGAGGATGATCGCGGCAATATCCCGATGATTTTTAGCAAGTTGTTGTTTGAGTGGCTGAAGATCGCTCTCATTCCATTCATCATGAAAAGCACATTGTGGTGCATCCACAAAAATATGAGGTGGCAAGTAGCCTTTGTATAAACCGTGCATGGAGTTATCAGGATCACAAACCGCCATCGCTCCAAAGGTATCGCCATGGTAACCATGGCGTAGTGTGAGAATACGTTGACGTTTCTCTCCACGCGCTTGCCAGTATTGCAATGCCATTTTGAGGGAAACTTCGACAGCAACTGAGCCTGAATCAGCAAGAAAAACGCATTCTAATGGCTCTGGCGTTATCTCGACGAGTTGTTTACATAGTGCAATGGCGGGTGGATGAGTAATACCACCGAACATCACGTGGGACATTTTACCAAGCTGCTCAATGACAGCTTGATTCAACACTGGGTGATTATAACCATGCAGTGTTGACCACCATGACGACATTCCATCAATCAATCTTTTTCCATCCTCCATAATGAGCTCAGCGCCTTCTGCGGCAACGATTGGGTAGGCTGGAATCGGGTGGCTCATTGAGGTGTATGGGTGCCAAATATGTTTGGTGTCAAAAGCAATATCGCAACTGTCCATCTTTCTTTACCGTCAACTTTTTTTAGATCATTTAGTTGACATGATAATCGCAATATTTAAACTGGCAACAACTTTTTCAACTGGAGAGATCCTGTGAGCCAATTAAAACAATGCTCAGTAAAAAACTGGACAATAAAACAAGCTAATGAACTGTTTTCAATGCCATTTTTTGAATTGTTATTTCAAGCACAGCAAGTACATCGCCAACATTTTGACCCGCAACAAGTGCAAGTGAGTACATTGTTGTCAATCAAAACAGGGGCTTGTCCTGAAGATTGTAAGTATTGCGCTCAGAGTGCGCGATATAAAACAGGTTTAGAAACTGAGCGTTTGATGGAAGTTCAGCAGGTCGTTGAATCGGCAAAAAAAGCCAAAAATGCAGGTTCAACGCGTTTTTGTATGGGCGCTGCATGGCGTAATCCAAAAGAGCGCGATATGCCGTATTTGGAGATGATGGTCAAAGAAGTTAAAGCGCTTGGAATGGAAACTTGTATGACTCTCGGCATGATTGATGATTCACAAGCCGGTCGTTTAGCGGATGCAGGGCTGGATTACTATAACCATAACCTAGATACCTCACCGGAATATTATGGCAACATCATTACCACGCGGACTTATCAAGACCGTTTAGATACGTTAGATAACGTGCGTAATGCCGGAATTAAGGTTTGCTCAGGCGGTATCTTAGGTTTAGGTGAAAAAGTCAGTGATCGCGCTGCACTGTTAGTGCAATTGGCAAATCTTCCAAAACCACCGGAAAGTGTGCCAATCAATATGCTGATGAAAGTAGAAGGCACGCCAATGGCGGATAATGAGGATGTAGACCCATTTGATTTTATCCGTACGATTGCGGTGGCACGGATCATGATGCCAAGTTCTTATGTACGTCTATCTGCTGGGCGCGAGCATATGAATGAACAGACTCAGGCTCTGTGTTTTATGGCGGGTGCAAACTCTGTTTTCTACGGTTGCAAACTGTTAACGACGCCAAACCCTGATGAAAATAAAGATATCGCACTGTTTAAAAAACTGAATATTAATCCTGAGCGTATTGAAACCCATGAGGGTGATAATGTGCAGGCGGTTAAACTGGCTGAAACCCTGTTAACCGCGGATAACAATCAGTTCTATAATGCGGCAGTCTAATGAGCTGGCAATCGTTTATTGGCGATCAATTGCAGAAGCGTAAAGACGCTTCTGCATGGCGCGAACGCCGCTGTATTGAAAAAAGTTCTGGTAGGACAGTAGATTATCAAGGGAAAAATTACCTTAATTTTTCTTCAAATGACTATCTAGGATTGAGTCAACACCCTGAGATTATTCGTGCATGGCAGCAAGGTGCACAGATCTACGGTGTGGGCAGTGGCGGCTCAGGGCATATCACGGGCTTCACTCAAGCGCACCAAGATGCAGAGCAAAAATTAGCTGACTGGTTGGGGTATCCTCGCGCGATTCTGTTTATTTCAGGCTTTGCGGCGAATCATGCACTTATTACTGCCTTAATGACGGCGGAAGATCGTATTTTAGCCGATAGGCTCAGCCATGCTTCTCTCCTTGAAGGCGCGATTCACTCCCAAGCACAGTTGCGGCGTTTTAGTCACAATAGTGTTGATTCCCTAGAAAAATTAATTAGCAAACCCCATTCATCGAAAACTTTAGTGGTCACTGAAGGGGTCTTTAGTATGGATGGGGACAGCGCACCACTGGATAAATTACAAACGGTAGCACATTCCCATAATGCATGGTTGATGGTGGATGATGCCCATGGACTCGGTATCTGTGGTGCTCAAGGCCGCGGCAGCTGTGATGACTATGGTATTAAGCCTGATATTTTGGTTGCAACGTTTGGCAAAGCAGTTGGTGTGAGTGGCGCGGCAGTCCTGTGCGATGAGCAGACCGCCGATTTTCTTATTCAAGCAGCTCGTCATCTTATTTACAGCACGTCAATGCCACCCGCGCAAGCTGTGGCTATCTCAGCAGCGGTGGAACAAATCCAGCAAGCGGATGCTCAACGGTGTCAGTTGCAGAACAACATTCGCTATTTTAGACGTCAACTCAATTTACCGGATATGCAGCTGGTGGACTCTAATACGGCAATTCAGCCACTCATCGTGGGTGATAACCAAAAAAGCCTGCAATTGTCACAATTTTTACGTGAAAAAGGGATTTGGGTTCAGGCGATTAGACCACCAACCGTTCCTCCAGGCAGTGCCAGGTTGCGAATCACATTAAGTGCTGCTCATCAGCAAAGGGATATCGACAAATTATTGGAGGCGCTCAATGAGTTTGTCTTTGTGTCATGACGAGAATAAAGCGTCACAAAATCTTCGAGAAAAAACCAAAATTGCCACCGCATTTGGACGAGCTGCACCACGCTACGATGCATTAGCCAATTACCAACAAAATAGTGGTAAACAGTTATTGGGTTTCATTGAGGATCACGCTTTAGCAGAAATACCCTTAGAACCTCTTCAGGTACTAGATGCTGGATGCGGTACGGGATTTTTTAGCCAAATACTCCAAGCGCGTGGTGCTTATGTGACTGCGCTTGATCTCTCTGTCGGTATGCTGGAGGTGGCAAAAAATAAACAAGCCGCACATCGATACGTCTGTGGGGATATGGATGCGCTTCCTTTTGCGGATGCCTCGTTTGATTGGGTATTTTCAAATTTGGCTATCCAATGGTGCCAGAATTTACCTCATGCACTCAGCGAGTTGTATCGTGTAACAAAGCCGGGTGGCGTAGTGGGATTTACCACATTAGCGGAGCACTCTTTAGGGGAGCTAGCCCAAGCTTGGCAAACCCTTGATGATGACCCCCATGTTAACCGTTTTCTCGCCTATTCACAGATTGTTGAAGACTGCCAATCATGGCGTTGCCAGCTTTATCAACAAGCAGACACGCTCTATTTTTCTAATCTCATTGAATTACTCAATTCAGTGAAAGGTATTGGTGCAACTCATTTAACCGCAGGGCGCCAAGCAGGGCTGATGACGCGCCAGCGTTTGCAGCGATTAAGCGCGGTGTACCCAATGGCGGATAAAGGATTGCCATTAACCTATCAAACTGTATTTGGAATTATGTATCGTGACTAAAACGTATTTTGTAACCGGAACGGATACCGAAATCGGTAAGACGATGTCGAGTTGTGCATTATTACAAGCTGCAAATCTTCAAGGATTGAAGACGGTGGGGTATAAGCCTGTGGCTTCAGGAAGCGAAATGACGCTAGACGGTTTGCGTAATAGTGATGCATTACTGCTTCAGGCAAATAGCAGCGTCAAAGTACCCTATGAGCAAATCAATCCCATCATTTTTGAAGCACCAACTTCACCCCATATTGTGAGTGAAAAAACAGGTACCCCGATTGAATTTTCAGTGATGACTCGCGGGTTAAAGCAGCTACAAGAATATGCTGAGTGGGTATTAGTCGAAGGTGCAGGAGGATGGTATACACCGCTTTCGACTGAGAAAACTTACGCAGATTGGGTAGTAGAGCAGCAATTACCAGTGATCCTCGTGGTAGGAGTGAAATTAGGATGCATCAATCATGCGGTACTCACTGCACAAGCGATACAAGCCGCAGGGTTATCTTTAGTGGGATGGATTGCCAATGAAGTCCAGCCTGCGGGCACTTATCAACACGAATATCTCGCTGCACTTAAACGTATGATCGAAGCGCCCTGCTTGGGGATCATTCCTTATATTGAAGACCAATCAACGGCGTCTTTAGGTCAATATTTAGATCTTTATGGACTTTAATTTCCGCGAAAACCCTCTAGGCAGTTTGTTCTAGGGGGAGGACTCTTTTTTTGTGTTTTTAACGATCTTTTTTAACGTTAATGATCCTTTTTTTGTCAAGTTTCATAGGGAAAATACTAAGTAGTTTCCGTAAAAAAACAGAAAATATTTCTTTTGTCACGAATAGAGAGCAAAAATACTTTCATCATTTCGCCATATTTCTGTCATTTCATGGGCAAATGGCAAAATGAGCACGTTACGGGAATGCATGAGGGGGAAGGGCTCCCAGAGTTATCCACTATTTCTGTGGATAACCTTGTGAATTAACATTCAAAAACCATTGTGATGCTAGGTGACAAGCGGCTTTGCCTTTATTTGATGTGATTCTGGGCTTTTATGAAATTTCTTTTAAATACAAATAATTAAGTAAAATCAAGCGTTCTGTTTAGATTTGCGTTAAAGCTAAAAAAACCAAAAGCATAAAATATCTGGTTTTAAAAAGGTCAAGTTTTATTTTGGGGATAACATTTTCGTAAATAGATTTCAACCTCATAAAAAGGAAATTTATCTTCAGCACTTGAAGCTGGTTTTTTATCCAGTATCATAGGCAAGAGATTATTACAGAGGCATAACTATGAGCAAGGATTTTAAACTGTATTCTGATTTCCAGCCTGCGGGTGATCAGCCCGAGGCGATTCGTAAATTAAGAGAAGGGTTAGAAGATGGACTTGCTCATCAAACCTTACTAGGGGTTACGGGGTCAGGTAAAACGTTTACGATTGCTAATGTTATCGCTCAAGAAAATCGCCCAACCATGTTGATGGCGCATAATAAAACATTGGCAGCGCAGCTATATAGCGAAATGAAAGCCTTCTTCCCTGAAAATGCAGTGGAATATTTCGTTTCTTATTACGATTATTATCAACCAGAAGCCTATGTCCCCAGCTCAGATACCTTTATTGAAAAAGATGCTTCAGTAAACGAACATATTGAACAAATGCGTTTGTCTGCAACAAAAGCCTTGCTTGAACGTCGTGATGTCATTGTTGTGGCATCGGTGTCGGCAATTTATGGATTGGGTGACCCCGATAGCTACTTGAAAATGATGCTGCATCTGACTGATGGCATGATTATTGACCAACGTTCTATTTTGCGCCGCCTTGCTGACCTGCAATATACCCGCAATGACCAAGCGTTTACGCGAGGAACATTCCGAGTTCGCGGTGAAGTGATTGATATTTTCCCTGCTGAATCCGATGAATATGCACTGCGAGTCGAGCTCTTTGATGAAGAAGTCGAGCGTTTATCGCTATTTGACCCATTAACAGGGGCGATTCAACATCGTGTTCCTCGTTTTACCGTATACCCTAAAACGCACTATGTAACGCCAAGAGAGCGTATTCTGGAAGCGATGGAGAATATCAAGGTTGAGCTAGCGGACAGGCGCAGAGTGCTGTTAGAAAATAATAAATTATTAGAAGAACAGCGAATTACTCAGCGAACTCAGTTTGATTTAGAAATGATGAGTGAGCTGGGGTATTGCTCGGGAATTGAAAACTACTCACGTTACTTATCGGGTCGAGCACCAGGTGAACCACCTCCGACATTATTTGACTATTTACCCGCGGATGGTTTATTGGTGGTGGATGAGTCCCATGTGACTATTCCGCAAATAGGCGCTATGTACAAAGGGGACCGGTCGCGTAAAGAAACATTAGTAGAATACGGTTTCCGACTTCCCTCCGCGTTAGATAACCGTCCTATGCGCTTTGAAGAGTTTGAAGCTTTGGCGCCGCAAACTATCTATGTCTCTGCAACGCCTGGTAACTATGAGTTGGATAAATCAGGGCAGGAAGTCATTGAGCAGGTAGTGAGACCAACAGGACTCCTTGACCCTCTTATTGAAGTGCGCCCAGTAGCGACTCAAGTGGATGATTTACTCTCTGAAATTCGTATTCGTGTCCAAAAACAGGAACGCGTATTGGTGACCACATTAACCAAACGAATGGCGGAAGATCTTACTGAATATTTAGAAGAGCATGGGGAGCGTGTACGTTACTTGCACTCGGATATTGATACCGTCGAGCGTGTCGAAATTATTCGTGATTTGCGTCTTGGCGAATTTGATGTGCTAGTGGGAATCAACTTACTGCGAGAAGGTTTGGATATGCCTGAAGTTTCGCTGGTTGCGATTCTTGATGCAGACAAAGAAGGCTTCTTACGTTCAGAGCGTTCATTGATTCAAACCATTGGTCGTGCGGCACGTAACTTGAATGGTAAAGCGATTCTGTATGGAGACAGAATCACTAACTCGATGGGGAAAGCCATTGCCGAAACTGAACGACGTCGCGCGAAACAGATGGCGTTTAACGAAGCTCACGGCATTATTCCTCAAGGCTTAAATAAGAAAGTAGGGGATATCCTACAAATTGGTCATAAAGTGGGTGGTAAAGGCAAGGGACGCAGTAAAGAAAGTATTAAAGATGAATCTGCACTGAATGTGCAATCCATGTCAACCAAAGAGTTGGAACAGCGTATTTCTCAATTAGAATCGCAAATGTATAAGCATGCGCAAGATTTGGAATTCGAGGCAGCTGCACGGGTGCGTGATGAATTACAAATTCTACGTAACCAATTTATCGCCAATTCGTAATTAACAATAAATTGTAAAGGCAGCGCTCAGTATTTTGCTGAGGGCTGCCTTATTCATTACTGACTGGGATTACGCGTTAGCTAATTGACCATTGGTTAACACTTCTTGGCGATTACGCTCAAGTTCAAGCGCGCCCAAGTGTGACAATACACAGAAAATAATGCAGCAGACGATTCCACCTAGCAGTAAATAGAAGCCTGCATGCCAACCCATACGGTCAACTACGAAACCAAACAGGCTTGTTCCCAATGTTGCGCCAAGAATATAGCTCATGAAGCCACGTAACCCTACCGCTGAACCGACAGCAAAGCTTGGGACAATTTCCATGGTTTGAACCGATGCGAGAAATTGAGGTACATAGATTAAGCAACCAACAACAGCCGCAAAAAATGTCACGACAGCTAATGATTGGCTCTGCCAGTAACCAATAAGGCAGAAGAAAATCAGCGTCATACAAACGATAGCTAATGGCATTCTACGGCCTTTGAATAGCTTGTCTGTTAACCAACCCGCTAATAAAGTGGATGGAATAGCTGCCCATTCGAAGAATAAAAACGCCACACTCATTTGATCTTTGGAGAAGTTCTTCTCTGTCAGTAAATAGATAGGTAACCAACTGATCACACCGAAACGTACCATATACACAAATACGTCAACAAAGGAGATATACCAAGCATTCTTGTTTTTTAGTACGTAAGTGCAGAAGATTTGGAATGCACTCATGTTCTCTGGTGATTTCTCTTTCTGGGCAGAGGTCAGAATGACTTTTTCTTCTGGCATCATTTGGTCAAGTGCGGGTAAACCCTCTTGTTTTGGTGAGCCTTTACCTAATACTAATACGACAACAGCAAACAGAATGGCAATGCATGCAGGTACCATGTAGCTGGCGCTTTGCCAGTGCTCTGTTCCTAATACCGCAAATGCGGCACCGACGATTGGGGCAACAATACCGCCACCGACGTTATGAGAAATATTCCAAAATGCGCCAATACGTCCACGCTCACGACGAGGGAACCAGTTAGCGATGGTGATAAATGAAGGTCCAACCCCCATACCTTGGAACATCCCATTGAGGACAACAAACCCAGCAAATAACCAAAAGGCATTACTGAATCCCATTCCGAAGTTGACGATAGCGCATAAGATCAAACCGAAAGCCATGAACGCTTTTGGGCTCGCTTTGTCTGCAAGGCTACTCATCACCCCTTTACTGATCCCATAAGCAATCAGCATACAGCTGGTTAATAGACCAATTTGTGTCGTACTTAAATCTAAGTTTTCTTTTAAATAAGGGGTAGAGAGCGTGAAGTTATTACGAACAATGTAATAAGCTAAATAACCTAAGAAAACGCTGAGCAGAGCTTGTACCCGATAACGTTTATAGGTAGTAGGAACTTTTTCTGGTGCAATTTGTTTTTTTGCCGTGGCTGGCTTTAAAAATGACAGCATAGGTTCACCTGTGAAATAAAGTAAAAAGAAATTCCCTGATGTTTTTGTCGTTTTATTTCTGACAGGGTCATCATGTTCTTGTTGAAAAAATATCGCAATATGAAGGGTTTGGGTCAAAATTGACCCAATTTTGCATAGTCATGCGTCAATTTGACTCATTCGAAAATTAACGAGAATGCATTTCAAAAAATGAACAACTAAAGGTTGATTTAATCGCCTAACAATGAGAATAAAGCGGGTATGTGTTGCGATGAGCCTATAAATCCGAAAAGGGTAAAATTTGTCTCAAATGCGATTTTTGGCAAACTCGAACTATTGTTACTTTCTTTGATATGAATCACATCTACCCAGGGGATGACTACTCTAATGAGATCAATAATACAAATTCGTCCACTGATAACTTCGCTGTGTTTGTTCATCGTGATGCTCAATGGCATGGGAAATAGTTATGCGAAAAGTGATGAGTTAGTGATAGCAACGACATTTTCACCTGAAGCGACACAGGCTATTGTCACAAATTGGAATGCGCGAGCAGATGCAATACCCATTCGCACCATTAACCGTACAAGTGCCTCATTAGAGCGTTTACTGGACACGGAAGCGTTGGAGAATGTCGACTTAATACTGACGTCATCACCGATGCTAATGCATCATTTACAGCAGCATAATCGATTGAGTGCACTACCTGAGATCCCCGAATACTCACAGCGTTTAATTCCATCATCATTAAGAGGCTCGGTTGCTGCGGTTGCATTCTCCGGATATGGCATTTTGACTAACCGTAAATGGATGGAGCAAAATCAGTTACCTATTCCAAAGACATGGGATGACCTTACCAATAGTCAGTATCAAGGTTCATTGTTGATCAGTAGCCCATCGCGTTCGGATACTTACCACTTAATGATTGAATCGCTATTACAGCAGCGAGGATGGGAAGATGGATGGCACATTTTGCTTGGCATGTCGGGAAACTTAGCTACCGTATCCTCCCGCAGTTTTGGTGTTGCCGATAAAATAAAAGTTGGGCTTGGTGGTGCGGCCCCGATTATTGATAATTACGCGAATGTGTTGCTGTCCGATCCTGAACTTGAATTTCATTATCTTCCTGATTCTGCAACATCCCCGACATTTATTGCGATCACTCGCCATAGTTTGACGCCTGAAAAGTCACGTCAACTGATTGATTTTTTACTCAGTGAACAAGGGCAAAAAATTTTTGCAGACAGCAGCACAGGAAAATATCCAGTCACACCGCTTGAGAATAATAACCCTCGGAAAGTACAACAGAGCAAGTTGTTAGATTCTCCTAAACCATTAGATGTCCACTTAGTGTTGCAGCGTCAACGGTTAGTTCAGCAATTATTTGATGCAGCGATTACATTCCGTTTAACGGAATCCAAAGATGCATGGCGTGCGGTGTATATGGCGGAAGCTAAATTAAAGCGTCCGTTACCCGACGTGCGGGCTTTACTGACTGCAATGCCTGTCAGTGCTAAGGAGAGTGAAGATCCGGCTTATTACTCGCGTTTTGAAGATAGCCGTAAAGCGGAAGAAGAGTATATGCGCTGGCAGCGCTTTTTTCAGGAACAGCAGCGCCAAGCAATTAGCGAGTTGGAAGCTATCAAATGAAAATATCGATAAGTAGTTTGATGGGACGCTTTAGTATCACTGCCATTTTACGCGGGGCATTTATCACTGGCGCATTAATGACGGTGATTGTGAGCTGCGTCAGCCTGTATGCATGGCAAGAGCAAAATAAACAGATTCGTTATGCGCTTGGGGACTATTTTCCCAAAATGCAGGCTTCATTTTTGATTGAAGGGCAGCTGAATACATTAGTGAATGAGTTAAATGAATTTTTAAAAGCGCCGAATACCGCCACGCGATTACAACTACGCAATCAAATTACCGCCCATCTATCGCAAATCGAAGCGTTTAATCAACAGTTAAATGGGCAAGACCAGCAGCAGATAGCCATGATTTTGTCGCAAAGTCAGGATCTATTACAGCGGCTGGATAAAGCGCTCTATACCCTGTTTTTAGCGCGAGAAAAGACCAACACACTCTCTGCACGGATCAACTGGCTACATGATGATTTTAATACCGAATTAAACTCGTTATCCCAAGATATCAGCCTACAGCAAGGTTCTTTGTTGGATAAAATTGAGCAAGACCCTCGCCAAGCGAAGGGATTACAAAGCCGATTACGTAATGTTCAAGGTGAACTGCAATTAATTTATACGCTGGCGCGTTTAGAAGAGCAGATCACGAATATTTTGACTGGGCGCTTAAAAGATATTCAAGGCGATAGTTCCCTTGATGACCCTATTGATGTTGGTGGATACGCACGTTATTTAGGCTATTTAAAAACCAACTTATCGGCAAATGAAGAAGCGTTGAGTTTATACCCAAGTTCAGTCACGCTACGCCAAACGATTGATGAGCTATTGGATATCGGACTTTCTGACAATCAAATGTTGGAGGTGCTGCAAAACTACCAGACGGCGAAGATAGCGCTCAGTGAAGTGACGAAGGAGAAAGAGCGTATCTTGGCAAGTTTTCGCAACCAACTTGATGTACAGCTAGGCAGTAGCCACTTCCAGTTGCAGACATTAAACCAGCGTTTAGCGAATATTATGTCGTGGAGTGGCACGATTATCATTATCACTGCAGGGTTAGCCTTACTCTTAGTGTTGTTGTTCAATATGTTGTTTATTCGCCCTCGATTAGTGAAACGTTTTACGGCATTAAACCAAGCGGTAGCTCGGATTAGTATCGGGGATCTTACGACCACGATCCCTGTAGAAGGACGTGACGAATTAGGGCGGATAGGCACATTATTACAGCGCAGTATTGCGCAAATAAATCAACAAAAAAATCAATTAGAGCAAGAGATTGCAGAGCGTAAGGCAATTGAGAAAAACTTACGGACAACACAAAATGAATTGATTCAAACGGCAAAACTCGCCGTTGTCGGGCAGACAATGACCACATTAGCCCATGAAATTAACCAACCTTTGAATGCACTCTCTATGCATTTATTTATGGCGAAGAAAGGGTTACCAGAACAAGAGTGTGAAGCCACATTAATGGCGCTAAATAAATCGGAGCAGCTGGTTGCGCGCATGGATGGCATCGTGCGTTCTCTTCGTCAATTTGCCCGTAAACGTGATGATAACGAACAGCTACAACCTATTAGCTTACGCCAATCTATTCAAAGTGCTTGGGATGTCCTGCGTTTACAACATAAAACGCGTAAGGTTATGCTGAGTTACCCTGATGTTTTACCTCAAGTCTTAGGAGATGAGATCGGTATTCAGCAAGTGCTGGTGAATTTGTTATCGAACGCCCTTGATGCGAGTCCGCAGAACGCAGAAATCACCATTGACTACAGTGAAGCTGCCGACAAACTGACGCTGACGTTATGTGATAACGGGGGCGGGTGGCCATTACATTTAGCTGATACGTTAATGAAGCCGTTTACCACAAGTAAGGAAATCGGTCTTGGGGTGGGGCTATCTATCAGCCAATCGATTATGCAACAAATTGGTGGTGAGCTGCGTATCGCTTCAACATTGCGCGGAAATGGATGTGTAATTTTAGAATTTAAGAAGGTGCTTGAAGATGCTTGATGATAACCATGACATATTGCTGATTGATGATGATAAGGATGTATTGGAAGCGTACTGTCTATTACTCGCTCAAGCTGGGTATCGAGTTTATGCTTGCGATAATCCATTAACGGCAAAAGAGTTAGTTCACCGAGACTGGTGCGGTATTGTGCTCAGTGATGTGTGTATGCCCGAATGTTCGGGGATCGAGCTCATGTCGTTGTTTTTGTCAAAAGATAAACATCTTCCCATGGTGTTGATTACGGGTCATGGGGATGTCCCGATGGCGGTTGAAGCCGTCAAAATGGGAGCATGGGATTTTTTACAAAAGCCGGTTAATCCAGAGTATCTGTTAGAGCAAGTTTCAAAAGCATTGGCGGCGCGTAAGCAGCGGGTACTGCAACGTCGCTGGGGAAAAAATCAATGGCAGCTTAACTTTGTGGGAATTAGTGAGTGGTCACAGCAGATTCGTGGGCAGCTTCAAGGATTATCTGAAACACTTGCCGCCGTTTTTTTGCAAGGGGAATTGGGCAGTGGTCGCACTTATTTGGCGCGTTACTTGCATCAAATCAGTACGCATCAACAAGCGCCTTTAGTCATCAAAACACTTCTTAGCGACCAAGAAGCTCCAGTAGAAATGTGGGTGAAAGAGGCTCAATCAGGCACCTTGGTGATTAAAAATATTGAGTTACTTCCGGTTAATCAGCAACGTTATCTTGTTCAACATTTGCAGCAAGACCCGCGGGGATTTCGTTTAATTGGTATTTCTGAGCAGCCATTGCTTATTTTAGCTAAGCAGCAGCAAATTATTGCTGAGCTCTACTATTATTTTTCGTTAACTCAAGTGAATTGCTTACCGTTATCTCAGCGTAAAGCGGATATTCCCGTTTTGTTCCAGCATTATTTAGAGCTTGCCTGCATACGACTGAATCAAGATTTGCCTGAATTAGATGAATCCTTTATGAAAAAACTCAGTCGTCGTCATTGGCCTGGAAATGTCACTGAATTAGCGAATGCCGCAGAGTTGTACGCGGTAGGTATTATGCCTATGGGGGAAACGGCAAACCCATTATTAACATCGGTAGCACCGACAGCATTAGATCAGCAAATTGAAAACTATGAGCGCCAAATTATTACGGAAGCGCTAAATATTCATCAAGGGCGAATTAATGATGTTTCGGAATATTTGCAAATGCCGCGTAAAAAACTGTATTTACGGATGAAAAAGTATGGATTGGATAAGCATCATTACCGAACGTAAGATGAGCTAATGAAGCTACAGGTATTAACCTGTAACTTCATATTCAATGTATTACAAAAGAGGAATGGTTTCTTCAATCGCCTTTAATAGCAGGTTTCGGTCATGGCGATAAGGAATATCGTCTGCTTCTAAAACACGTTGAGTGACCTTGCGTTCTTGGATGATTGTACTCACGTCAGTACGAGGTCCAACAATGACCGCATCGATTTTTTTGCGCCCAATATACTGT
This sequence comes from Providencia sp. PROV033, assembly GCF_028484855.1. Lineage (NCBI taxonomy): Bacteria > Pseudomonadati > Pseudomonadota > Gammaproteobacteria > Enterobacterales > Morganellaceae > Providencia > Providencia sp. PROV033. The sequence continues at coordinate 32,096 of NZ_JAMPSW010000036.1, forward strand.
TCCATCATCACGAGTTTTTCGGGAAGTGTGAGGCTAGCTGCTGACGTACTGATTTCCTTCCCTAAATTCCCGATGTACACCATAGGTGCTTGGCTTTCTTTCAGTGCACAAGCAATATCATCGAGTAACAAAAGAGGCATTAGGCTGGTAAAAAAACTGCCCGGACCAATGAAAATCAAATCTGCTTGATGGATAGCATCAAGGGCTTCGGAAGTGGCTTTTACAGGCGGATACAGGCGTAATTCTTTCGGTAACTCGGCGAGAGCATCAACGTTAACTTCACCGTAGACTTCATTACCCATATCATCAATTGCCATCAGGTCGACGGGAGATTCAGACATCGGGATTAACTGCGCATCCACCTTTAACATATTACGAATTAGATTGATGGCTTCGAGTGGACGAACACTTAAATGATCCAGTGATTTTAACATCAGGTTGCCAAGATTATGCCCTGATAATTCTCCTGTTCCTGCAAATCGATATTCAAACATCTTGGATGCAATAGAGGGTTCGGTAATCAGCTGGTTCAAGCAGTTACGCATATCGCCCCAAGCGATTCCACCCTCTGAACGGCGAATACGACCAGTAGAACCACCATTATCGGTAGTGGTGACGATGCCAGTCAAACGAGAGCCTAAAGATGAAAGAGAAGACATCACTCGACCAAGTCCATGTCCACCCCCGAGAGCGACGACGTGATTAAGATTTGTCAAACTACGGTTTGGCATAGTGTTCCTATTTAAACTATCAATCTATGTTTCTAGAATCAGCGCTAAAACAAAATTGGCGCTAATTTATCATAAAACATCATCTGAAGTTTACTTACCGTGATAAAAAACAATAAAAGAGAATATTCTCGATCGGTATCACAAAATTATTGTGTAAAGAGTTAAGTGAAATGGACGAATAAGGCGTGGAAACAGAATCATACAAGAGAAATTGATATGCCTTCTAATTAAGAAAAAATAATCTGATGAATTTTTTCGGTAAGCGCATATTCAGTGGTTGGGACAGTTTCTAATCGTACATTGAAAATGTTATTTTTCTCATCACGGTAGGTATCGATAACGTTAAATTCAGTTTGTGGTAAAAATAAAAACTCATTTTCACTATCGCGCAGAATTTGACTAATACTGGCGCCTGAATAAGGGCTATTATTCTCAATAACGTAGAAAATATTAAATTCATCATTTGTTAAACTATTCGCATCATCACAAAAACTATTGGCGGTCTCTTTCTTTTTTGATGTACTCCAAAATGCATGAGATTTTATTACATCACCTTTATTGAGCCTATGAGTGAAGTTAATATCACGAACTTCTCCTCGGTAGAGGATTTCTTCATGTTTAGGTGGAATAGATTGCAATAATATTTGATGCATTAAGGTTAAATAAAGCTGTTTTATTTCTGCTGGATAGTGAGTGGTGTTGTGTGGATTATCCCGCAATGTTTGATTAATTTTGACATACCCGGCATGTTTATAGTCCTGTAGAGCAAACCAATCTACAAAATGCATATTGTTAAAGGAATGCGTATTATTAAATAGTCGAATTTGGTCATGAATATCAAGTGCTGTTTCATTCTCTAAATATTCCTTAGTGTAATGTTGGCTTAATTCATTAAGCCCATCAGTATAATAAGGAATATGAGATGAAATATTTTCATTGGTCATAATTTTATCAAGATAATTGAGATGTTGTTTTTCATAAATAGAAATTAGCTGGGTATTATTTGTTGTAAAATAATATGGATTATTATTTTTTGAATTCGCTGAATTTAAATACATGTTTTATCCTCTAGCATGTCATTTAAAATTATTCTTTATATTACCAGGTGGAAATGCCGTGATGTAATAACTCGCAGCATCATATTTCTGGGTTCTTGGTTTTATCTATCAAAAAGCGCGGTATAAAACTGATCTACAACAAACAATGTGCATAGAATTAACCTCATTTTGACGAAGATTTGACAGATGAATTTAGGTTTTAGCATAGGAAGAAGAGAAAATTATCTATAATAATAAGGACTTCTGAAATTAGTTACTGCTTCCATAAGTCGTTGTATATTAAGTTATATATCGTATTTTGGTTCGCTTTTTGGTTTGCAATGGGCTAAAATCCTTACAGAAAATAAGTGAACCAAGTGACGATAATCGTCTTAACGATTTGGACTTTATCTACAGACTGAGTTCCCGATAAAACTCCTAGCCTTTGCGTCTAAGTTCCTGATGAATATGATGTTCTGGCCGTGGCCTTGAGTCACCAGGGTGCGAGATAGAAATGTCTGCATCTCCCGTATTTGGAAAGGTGTGAATATGCAGCAACTTGTCGATCAATTTGACCGAAAATTTTACTATCTTCGTTTATCTATAACCGATGTTTGCAACTTCCGTTGCACATATTGCCTGCCTGATGGTTACAAACCAAGTGGTCGCCACGAATTCTTAACACTGGATGAAATTCGTCGAGTGAGCCGCGCTTTTGCCGAACTTGGCACAGAAAAAGTGCGTATTACTGGTGGCGAGCCCACAATGCGTAAAGATTTCACTGACATTATTGCGGCGATTAAAGAAAATGATTCGATCAAAAAAATCGCGGTAACAACCAATGGCTATCGCATGGCGAGAGATGTGCAAGCATGGCGTGATGCGGGTTTAAATGCGGTGAATGTGAGTGTTGATAGCCTTGATCCTCGCCAATTTGCAGCGATCACTGGACAAGACAAATTCTTCCAAGTGATGAAAGGTATCGATGCTGCATTTGATGCCGGTTTTGACAAAGTCAAAGTCAACGCGGTCTTGATGAAAAATGTCAATGATATCGCCCTCAAGTCATTCTTAAATTGGATCAAACATCGTCCAATTCAATTACGTTTTATTGAACTCATGGAGACCGGGGAAGGGAGCAGTCTATTCCAACGTTACCATGTGTCTGGTGAAACCGTTCGTGATCGTCTTATTGCAGAAGGTTGGTATATGCAGCCTCGTTCTCGTAGTGATGGTCCTGCCCAAGTCTTTAGCCACCCTGACTATCAAGGGGAAATCGGGCTGATCATGCCGTATGAGAAGGATTTCTGCCAAAGTTGTAACCGTTTAAGAGTTTCTTCTTTGGGCAATCTGCATCTGTGCTTATTTGGTGAAAATGGGATTCCATTGCGTGATTTACTGGGTGATGAAAACCAGAATGAAGCCCTGAAAGCGCGCATCCAAAGTGGTTTAATGTCTAAGCGCGAAACCCATTTTCTTCACCAAGGCGACAGCGGGATCACCCCAAATCTTTCCGTTATTGGCGGTTAATAATTTTTTGATTTTCAGGAGTAATTATGTCCCAACTGACCCACCTTAATGCGTCGGGCGAGGCGCATATGGTTGATGTATCAGCAAAAGCTGAAACTGTCCGAGAAGCGCGCGCAGAAGCGTTTGTGACCATGAACCCAGAAACATTAGCGATGATTGTGGAGGGTAGTCACCATAAAGGTGATGTGTTCGCAACCGCACGTATTGCAGGGATCCAAGCAGCAAAAAACACATGGCAGTTAATCCCACTGTGTCACCCTTTGTTACTAACAAAAGTTGAAGTCACTCTTGAAGCGGAACCAGAGCATAATCGTGTACGCATCGAAACCTGTTGTCGTCTAACAGGGAAAACAGGGGTAGAAATGGAGGCTCTGACGGCGGCATCAGTTGCTGCGTTAACCATCTATGACATGTGCAAAGCGGTGCAAAAAGATATGGTGATTGGTCCGGTACGTTTATTAGAAAAAACCGGTGGAAAATCAGGTCATTTTAAGGTGGAAGTATGATTACTGTCCTCTTTTTTGCTCAAGTTCGCGAGTTAGTTGGTACTGACCGTTTAGTGTTATCCGCAGATTACCCAACCGTTGAAGCACTACGCCAAGCATTATCACAAAAGGGCGAACGTTGGGCTCTGGCACTGGAAGATGGCAAATTGTTAGCCGCTGTTAATCAATCGTTTGTTTCAGTTAGCCACCCGCTCACGGCTGGTGATGAAGTCGCCTTTTTCCCGCCTGTCACTGGAGGCTAAGCATGAATAACACCCATATTGCAGTACAAACCGAAAATTTCAGTGTGGGCGAGCAATATTCATGGCTAGCTCAATGTGATAGTGATGGTGCGGTTGTCACGTTTACCGGAAAAGTACGTAATCATAATTTAGGGGATAGCGTTGCAGCTCTTACGCTTGAGCACTACCCCGGTATGACAGAAAAAGCATTATCTGACATAGTGATGCAATCTAGAGAGCGTTGGCCATTACAGCGAGTCAGTGTTATTCATCGTATTGGCACTTTACAACCGAGCGAAGAGATCGTGTTTGTCGGGGTGACAAGTGCACACCGTAATGCCGCATTCCAAGCGGCTGAATTCATCATGGACTACCTAAAAACGAAAGCACCATTTTGGAAGAAAGAGTCTCTTCCCGATAACGAGCGTTGGGTTGAAGCTAAAGAGAGTGATGAAGCATCAGCAAACCGCTGGTAATCCAAAATAGTTATGCGGAAAATGCGAATAAGCCGAATGGTAATGTCAAAATATTGTGATAAACTTTGGAACAAATTTGTCCGATCACAGTAAGGATTACTCTGTTGGTGGTTTTGCTGGGTCGATTTTACTTAAAATGGAAGGGTAACCATCATGGGTCAATTTGATCAACGTAATGATTCTCTTGTCCAGAATGCCAGCACTGGCGTTCAGGCATTTATGTCCCAAGTCTACGGTTGGATGACAGTTGGATTATTACTCACGGCTTTTGTTGCTTGGTATTCCTTAAGCAGCGGCCTATTTTTTACTATCGCTACAAATAAAGTGCTGTTTTTCGGCATGATCATCGCTGAACTTGGTTTAGTGATGGGGTTGTCTTTTTTACTGCCTAAAATGAGCGGTGCGATTGCGACAGGTATGTTTATGCTGTACGCATTGCTAACGGGTCTCACTATCTCCGTGATTTTAGCGGTTTATACTGGTGAATCTGTTGTAGGTACCTTCATCATTACCGCCGTTATGTTTGGTGCACTGAGCTTCTTTGGTTACACGACTAAGCGTAGCTTAACAGGAATGGGTAACTTCCTGTTTATGGCGCTGATTGGTTTAGTTGTGGCTTCACTGGTTAACATCTGGCTGCAAAGCTCAATGATGTACTGGGTCATCACTTACGGTGGGGTGTTACTGTTTGCTGCATTAACAGCATATGACACTCAAAAACTGAAAGAAATG